>DAIAZB010000263.1 GCA_027443745.1 Thiomonas sp.
TTCGGCAACGACGAGCCTCTGGCGGACAGCGGACTGTGAGGCGCAGCACCTAGGTTATTGATTTTATTATGGGGCGTGACGGATTCGAACCGTCGACCAGCGGATTAAAAGAAGCAGATTGCGCGCGTTCGCGCTACCCTAACGCACGTAATCGCATGATTACAAAGGGGCTCTGTTTTGCACCTCACACGGGAAATTCCAGTCTTTCGCGAGTGAGTGCAAATCGAAGTGCAAATCGCCACGTCGTACCAGTCCCTGCGGCGCTTCGTGTACTCGGAAGGTCAAGACGATGAATGACGAAGACCCCGTGGAAGCAGCGGTTTCACGAATACAGGCCGGAAATTTGCCGCGATGGGGCGCCATTTGGGAGTGCCAATCAGGCCACGTACCGTTGCAGGAGAATCCTACGTGCCACCTCTGCTCACAGCCGATCAAGTATCCGCCGGACTTGCAGTGGTACCTCCTCGCAGAGGCGCAGGACACACGGACAAAAGGCACAAAGATTCCCCGCTCAAAATTGCATGTCGCGTGCCGTGACGCTTGGGAACAGGCGGCGAAATTCTTACGGGATAAAGAAGGAACCTGATAGCACCTGGTGCCTTGAAGGCTGATGCAACGCCGCGGAACTGCTCCGCGCCGCGCGCGGGATAGAAAGCGCCCCGGCTGTCCGGGGCGTTTTCGTCTCCGGCATTGCGCTCGGCACGCGACAGCGCGATGCTCGCCGCATCATGCCGCCGCAGTAGCGCGCGGCGCCTTCCGCTGCTCAATCTCCCGCAGCGCCTCGAACCGCGCCCGCGTCGGCGCTCTCGGTGCGGCGCCCCACCGGATCGCGCTGGCGCCGGCTGCCCACACGGCCAGGGCGTCGCAGGCGAGCTTGTCGGCCCGGCAGCGCGCGGCGAACCTGCAAGACTGACATGGTTCCGGCCCTTTCATCGCGACGCCCTCGCGCGGCGGCGCTCGGCCTGAAGCACCCGAGGCAGCGACAAGATCGCTTTTCGTCGCTCACGCTGCGCAAATCGGCGCGCCCAGCCGGCGCTGCGCTTCCTCACGGCCGGCCACCGGCGCGGCCGACCGGGACACCGTGATCGTCCACCACGTAGTACTGTAGGGCCTCGGCCCGCTCATCGGCGGCGGCCTGCAGGCGGTTCGCTTCGGTGAGGGCCGCGTTGATCGAGCCATAGGTCGAGGGCATATCCTCGGCGTCGGGCTCAGCGCCGCGGCGATATCGCAGCATGCGCACGCGGTACCGCCGCCCGAGGGCGCGGAGGTCGCGAAGGTCTGTGATTGTGTCATGTCGTTGCATTGTCGTGACTCAAAAAGCGCCGGGACTCTCGCGCCCGGCTGGCGGTCAACCCCATGCCTCGAGGATTCCTACTAACCGGAGAAGGCGTTGGTTGGCGGCCGGTGTTATGGCACGCGACACCGCCGGCCGGTCGCGCCCGCCTTTTTTTGCGGGTTGCACGGATCAGACATCGAGCGTTGCGCCGGCATCATCGAGCAACTTGACAGCGCGGTCCCGAAGGTCGGCCGCCGCGCCGTTCACGTCAGGATCAGCGGGGGGCAATGGTGTCAATTCCTTGATGCGCTTTTCCAACGCAATTCCAGCGTCACTGTTTGAGAAACCCGAAAACGCGCTGCCCGGCCCCCATCGTCGCAGCAAATGCCGCAGCGCCGCCAACGGTCGCAGCGTTTCCTCGTACTCCTCGCGCAACCTTTCGAGCTGCGCCAGCCGAGGTTCGGCAGCGGCGGCCAGCACGCCGACAGCGGCATCGCGCACGCGGCCCTGCGACTGTTCCAGCTCGATCCGCGCCGACTGCGCGGTG
>DAIAZB010000264.1 GCA_027443745.1 Thiomonas sp.
CTCAAGGTGATGGAGCGCAACTCGCGAGTTCCCTGGATCCCATCGGGGGATGTGCAGCGGAAGTCTCGGTCGGTCGCAACAGCGCGTTATTGTGCAATGGTGATCTGACGTGCGCCGCGCCACGCGCTCGATGCCAAGTCAAGCCCAGGCGCCGTGATGGCTTGACGCACATCAAGAGATTTGTGGCGGCGCAGCATTACAAATGGTGCGGAACCGTTTTAGGAGATGGGCATGAAATCAAACACGCAACCCCGTCCGGCCCCACATGGTGAGACGCACAAAGTGATCAGCCGTGCAACGCGAGGGCGCAAGCCCATCGGGTCCAAGCCGGCACCGGATCGGGTTGAAACCGGTCGCATGCAACCGATGCAGGAGCCGGGGCACCCGCACCGGCACTTCCGTTGGGCCACGCAGGCGCACGACGCGGTGTTCCTCGCCCCGGAACAATGGCTGGAACAGGCTTCGCCCGAGCTGGGTTCATGGTGGCAGCGCTGGCATGCCAGGCTGGTGGCGCATGGCAGTGGCTTGGCGCCAGCCCCGCGCCTGGGCATGCCCGATCGGCCGCCGCTGATGGAAGCGCCCGGGAGTTATGTGCTCGAGCGCTGAATCCGGCCGACCCGCCAGTCACACCGAGAACCTCATGACCGAACTGATCGAAAACCACCCGCTGGCCGAACTCAAAGTCGGTGACAGCGCGAGCCTGACGCGCAACTTCACCATGGACGACGTGCAGACCTTCGCATTGATGTCGGGTGACGTGAATCCTTCGCATGTCGACGCCGCCTTCGCCGCCGGCGATCCCTTCCACAACGTGGTGGCGCACGGCATGTGGAGCGCGGCGCTCATCTCCAACCTGCTGGGCACGCAGCTACCGGGGCCGGGCACGGTCTACCTCGGCCAGAACCTGCAATTCCTCAAGCCCGTTGTCCTGGGCGACACGGTGCGCGTCAGCGTGACCGTGGCCGCCATCGACACGCCCAGCGGCCACAGCCCGCGCGCCACCCTGCATTGCAGCGTGGTCAACCAGCGCAACGACACCGTGGTGCAAGGCGACGCCCAGGTGCTGGTGCCGACTGAAAAGATCAGCCGTCCGCGGGTGCATTTGCCACGGCTGGAATTGCGCGACCCCGGCGTGAAGCTGCGCGCGCTGGTCGCGCAGGCCCAGGCCGCCGCCAGCGGCCGCGCACCGCTGGCGATGGCGGTTGTGCATGCGGTCGACGCCGTGTCGCTGGGCGGCGCGGTGGATGCGGCGCAGGCCGGGCTCATCGCCCCGGTGTTCGTCGGCCCCGAGGCGAAGATCCGCGCAGCCGCCGTCGCCGCCGGCATCGTCCTCGGCCCCTACCCCATCGTGGCCACCGCGCACAGCCACGCCGCGACGGCACAAGCGGTGGCCATGGCACGCGCCGGCGAGGTGCAAGCGCTGATGAAAGGCTCGCTGCACACCGACGAGCTGATGCACGCCGTGGTCGACGCCGAGAATGGCCTGCGCACGGCGCGGCGCATCAGCCATGTGTTCGCGATCGACGCCGTGGGCCAGCCGCGCCTGCAACTGCTGACCGACGCGGCGGTGAACGTGACGCCCGACCTGGAGGCCAAGCGCGGCATCGTGCAAAACGCCATCGATCTGGCCCACGCCCTGGGCATCGCGCAACCCAAGGTCGCCATACTCTCGGCGGTGGAAACCGTGAACCCGAAGATCCCATCCACCATCGACGCCGCGGCACTTTGCAAGATGGCCGAGCGTGGCCAGATCCAAGGCGGCCTGCTCGATGGCCCGCTGGCGTTCGACAACGCCGTGTCCAGGCGCGCAGCCCAGACCAAGGGCATCGTCTCGGAAGTGGCCGGCGACGCCGACATCCTGGTCGCGCCCGACCTGGAAGCCGGCAACATGCTGGCCAAGCAACTCGAATACCTGGCCGATGCCAAGGTCGCCGGCATCGTGCTCGGCGCCCGCGTGCCGGTGGTGCTCACCAGCCGTGCCGACCTGCCCGATGCACGCCTGGCGTCGTGCGCGCTGGCGGTGTTGCTGGCGCTGGCCGCAGAGCGGACAGTGGCCCCATCGCAAAACCCCATGACCAGCGCATGACATCCACCATCCTCTGCATCAACGCGGGCTCATCCAGCCTGAAATTCGCGCTGTTCGACGCCACGGCCGCGCACCGCCCATCGGGCCTGCCCGCGGCCCTGTTGCGCGGCGAGATCGACGCCCCTCAGGGCAAGCCCACCTTGAGTTATGCCCATGCCGGCCAGCCCGCCCGAAGCCTGGCGCCCGGGGCCGTGCGCGGCGACATCGGCGCCGAGACCGCGTGGCTCATGGCCTGGCTCGCCAGCACTTGCGACGCACCCCGGCCCATCGCCGTGGCGCACCGCATCGTCCACGGCGGGCTGCATCACACCCAAGCCACACGCATCACACCCGGGGTGTTCAACGACTTGCAGGCACTCACCAGCCTCGCCCCGCTGCACCAGGGCCCGGGATTGGCCGGGGTACAAGCGGCACAGGCTGCCTTGCCCGAAGCCGCGCAATTCGCCTGTTTCGACACCGCCTTTCACGCCGGCCACACGGATGCCGAGCGGCGTTACGCCATTCCGCGCAACTGGCACGATCGCGGCTACCAGCGCTACGGCTTTCATGGGCTCTCGTTCGAGGCCATCAGCCGCCGTCTGCCGGCCGTGTTGGGCGAGCGCGCCCAGGCTGCGGTGCTGGTGGCGCATCTGGGCAGCGGCGCCAGCCTGTGCGGCATGCGCGGCCTGCGAAGCGTCACCACCACCATGGGGTTCACCGCGCTCGACGGCTTGGTGATGGGCACGCGTTGCGGCGCGCTCGACCCCGGTCTGGTGCTGCAATGGGTACTGCACGACCGACTGAGCGCCGACGATGTGCAAAGCCTGCTCTACGAGCACAGCGGCCTTCTCGGGGTCTCCGGGATCAGCGCCGATACGCGCGACCTGCTCGCCAGCAAGGACCCGCGCGCGAAGCAGGCGGTGGACCTGTTCGTCGCCAGCATCGTGCGGCAAATCGGGGCTGTTGCCGCTGCGCTCGGCGGTCTGGACGCGTTGGTGTTCACCGGCGGCATCGGCACGCACCAGGCCGGTATTCGCGCCGCCGTGGTGCAGCGGCTGGGCTGGCTGGGGCTGGACATCGACCCCGCCGCCAACAGGTCGGGACATCTCAACATCGCCTCCAGCTCCAGCCGCATTCCCATCCTGACGCTGCCCACCGACGAAGAGGCGGTGATGGCCACTCAAGCCGCTGCCCTGCTCGCGCCCGCCGGCGCTTGACACCATGACCGACGCCCTGCCCCCGCTGCTGCTGCAGTTCGCCGCAACCGTGCTGCTGAGCTTCGTGCTGGGGCTGGAACTGCACAGCTACCGCAGGTCGCTGGACGAAAGCATCGGCTTTGGCACCACGCGCACGCTGACCCTGATCGGCGCCCTCGGCTTCGTCCTGTGGCTGCTCGACGGTGTTCCCGCCGGCGTCGAGGCACCCTCCATCCCGCAGCACCCTGCGACGGGTGGGACGGCTGCAGCCGTTGCCTCGGATCTGCTGGGCACGCGCGGGCTTTATCTGGCGGGGCTGTTGGCCCTCGCCGTCTGGCTGGCGGTGGATTTGTGGCCGCGCGTGGCGCGAAGCACGCGTGCGGCGGGCCCGCCCGCCGACAAGGGCGGCGCGTTGCTGCCGTCGCTCATCGCCCTGATGGCTTACGCCCTGGGGCCGCTGGTGCTGACCCAGCCCGACTGGTTCGTGGCGGCGGTGCTGGTCGTGACCATTCTGATGCTGGGCGAAAAGCCGCTCATCCGGCGCCTGTCCGACGCCTTCCCCAGCGCCGAGGGCGTGACCCTGGCGAAGTTCCTCATCATCGCCGGCCTGGTGCTGCCGCTGATGCCGGCCTCGCCGCTGCCCGGACTGCCCACGTTGAGTTACCAGAAGGTGTGGCTGGCTGTGGTGGCCATCTCGGGCCTGTCTTATCTGGGTTATCTCGCCCACCGCTACATCTGGCCCAGGGCCGGCACGCTGGTCACCGGCATCATCGGCGGGCTGTACTCCAGCACCGCGGTCACCATCGTGCTGGGCCGCGCAGCGCGCACGGATGCGGGCATCGCTGCGCAGGCTCCGGCGGCCATCGTCGTCGCCATGATGATGATGTACCTGCGCCTGCTGGTGCTGATTGCCCTCCTTGGCCACCTCGGTACGGCACGCGCCTTGCTGCTGCCGTTCGGCGCCATCGTGTCCGGCTCCGGCATGGTCGCCTATGGGTTGTGGCGGATCGGCAGCCGCAGCGGCTCGGCACCCGGCCGCGGTGCCCCGCCACGCGACACGCTGAAGCCCATGCCGGTTCGCCCCCAGGCGGACTCATCCCCTTCGGCGAGCCCGGCGCAAAGCGGCAAGTCCACGGAGCTGAGCAACCCGCTGGCCCTGCCCATCGCGCTGCTGTTCGCGGCGCTGTTCATCGCCTTCGCCGCCATCACGCAATTCGTCACCACGCACGGCGGCGCCGCAACGCTCAAGCTGCTGAGCCTGCTGGTGGGTTTCACCGACATCAATCCCTTCATCCTGTCGCTGGTGGCGACGCATGGCGTCGTTGCTCCGCAATTGATGATCGGCGCCATTCTCGTGGCGTCGGTGGCCAACAACCTGGTGAATGCCAGCTACGCCCTGATTCTGGCGCGGCAGCGCCTGATGCTGCCCGTGGTCGGATGGTTCGCGCTCTGCCTGGCGGCAGTGCTGCT
>DAIAZB010000265.1 GCA_027443745.1 Thiomonas sp.
AGCGCTGCAGGAAGGGATGCGGACGCTGCCGGAACAGGCGCAGGTAGCGCCGTGTCGTGGCGATCAGGAGCACCACCAGCAACGCCCAGCCGGCGGCCAGTGCGGGCAGCATCCAGCCGGGCAATGCGTCTTGCGCGCGCGATCCACCGATCGCGTAAACCATCAGCGGCGTCAGCAAAGCCATGACACCGATCAGCCCGCCGGCGCCGACCAGGTAATGCCACCACCGCCGCCTGTCGGCCGAGTGACCGGACAGCACGTAGAGCATGCCGGCTGCGCTGCCCAGACCACTGATGACGGCAAGCAGCAGCGTGCCCGGCAGGCTGACGCGGGCCGCGTGCAGCAGCAGCAGGGCCGGCAGCGCTACCACCACGCCCAGGGCCACCCGCAACGTGCTGATGCCAAGCGTTGCACGTAGCAACGTCCGTCGGGCCTGTTCGGTATGACCCAGGCCGGGCAGCAGGGCCAGCTCGCCGATTTCGCTGTCACGCTTGCCTGCATACAGCAGATGCAGGCGCGCATACGACATCACGGGCACCATCACTGCACCGAAGAAGATCAACCAGAAGATGCCGGCGAGTGTCAGGGAGTGCGTCGGCTGGTAGAACGCGGCGATGGCCATGATGACCGCCGCCACGCCCGCGAGCAGCGCCTGACGCAGACGCGTCTGCCGGCTCAGCGGTGCGAAGGGCGGGCCCAGCCACACGCGCAACATTCGCGCAGGCTTTGCGCGTTGGTCGAAGTTTGCCTGCGGGCGCACGGCGATCCAGGTCTGACCGTGGTCCGGCAGACTGGCGGCATGGAGCCAGCCGCTGGAAAGGCCGCCGCCACGGCAGCGCAGGCGCAGCACCATCGGCGTCTGCCAGGTCTTCAGCCGGGCGGGGTCGATGCCCAGCAACCAGCGCCAGCACCCGATCGCCGTCAGGGCAAACAATGCCGCCCACAAAGCGGCGAACCGTGTGAAACCCGCATCGCCCATACTGGGCCAGCCCAGCGCCGGTCCCAGGTTATTCGCGACCAGCGGGAGAAAGCCGATCCACATGGACGCCGCGAGCGGCAGCCAGGCCCAGAGCAGGCCGACACCCGCGCAGAGGACGAGCAGCGCCAGCACCTGCAGGAATGGCAAGCCACCGAGGCCGAGGATCGCAGCCGGCAGCAGCACCGTCGCCAGCAGGGTGAGGCCAAAGCAGCCCGCGATGAAACGCGATGCGCCGGGAAAACGACTCTCGCGCAGATCGCGCTGCAGCAACACCAGGCGGCCACCCACGAAGGCCCACCAGAAGGCGAATCCGAGGCCAAGCAGTATCGGCATTGCATAAATCGCCCGATGCCTGTGCGGGCTGAACAGCTCGACAGCGACCCCCCCGAAAGCCGCCAGCCCCACGAACGCCACACCCAACCAGCGGGTATTGCGATCGGCGCACAGCCACGCGCCGCGCAAGGAAGCGAGGGCTTTCACTCCGCGATCTCCACGAACAGGTCCTCCAGCCCCAGCGCCTCGAGCCGTGCGCCGGGTTGTTGTGCCTCGACTGGCCAGCGGCCGTCGCGCTGCTGCACCACCAGCGACCAGCCACCAAAGGCCTGTTGCGGGCGGCGCGAGATCTCGCCAGCGATGCGCGGCGGCGACGCCGTGCCGGGCAGCCACAGCCGCGCGCATCGCTCCTTGAGATCGTCCAGCGGTGCCTGCAGCAGCAGGCGGCCCTCGTGCAGAAACGCCACGTGCGAGGCCACGCGCTCGAGGTCGCTGACGATGTGGGTGGAGAACAGCACCGAGGTGCCGGACTCGCCGGCGCGCAGCGCGATCTCGCGCAGCAGTTCGCGGCGCGCGACCGGATCGAGCGCGGCGGCCGGCTCGTCC
>DAIAZB010000266.1 GCA_027443745.1 Thiomonas sp.
GGCGACGGCCAGACCTGCAAGGTGGCGAATCAGATCATCGTCGCGCTCAACATCCAGGCCGTGGCCGAAGCGCTGCTGTTCGCCAGCAAGGCGGGAGCCGATCCAGCCCGCGTGCGCCAGGCGCTCATGGGTGGTTTCGCAGCCTCGCGCATTCTGGAGGTGCATGGCGAGCGCATGGTCAAGCGCACCTTCCAGCCGGGCTTTCGCATCAACCTGCACCAGAAGGACCTGAACCTCGCGCTGTCGGGCGCCAAACAACTCGGCGTGGCGCTGCCCAACACCGCCGTGGCGCAGCAACTGTTCTCGACCTGCGCCGCCAACGGCATGGACGGGCTGGATCACTCCGCCCTGTGCCGCGCGGTGGAACTCATGAGTCACCACACCATCGCGCCGGATGCCTGAGCGGCTCGTCCCATGAACCTCCCCAGCCCCGCAACGGCTCCCATCGCGTTTCTGCGCGCGTTGTTCGACGTGGCCGTGGCGCGCGCCCAGCCGCGCGAGGTCATGGCCGCTTTCCTGCCGCCGCCACCCAAGGGTCGTACCCTGGTCGTGGGCGCGGGCAAGGCGAGTGGGGCCATGGCCGAGGCGCTGGACGCGCTGTGGCCCGAGGCTGCGCCCATCTCCGGCCTGGTGGCCACGCGCTATGGCTATGTGCCACCGGGTTTGCGCGCCAAGCCGGGGCGCATCGAGGTGGTGGAGACGGCCCATCCGGTACCTGACGCTGCGGGCGAGCGCGTTGCCCAGCGCATGCTGGAGCTGACGCGGGGCCTCACCGCCGACGACCTCGTCATCGGCCTGATCTCCGGCGGCGGCTCGGCACTGCTGCCCATGCCCGCTGCCGGGCTGACGCTCGCCGACAAGCAGCGCATCAACCGCGAGTTGCTCATGAGCGGCGCCACCATTGGCGAAATGAACTGCGTGCGCAAGCATCTTTCGGCCATCAAGGGCGGGCGTCTGGCGGCGGCATGCGCCCCGGCGCAGGTGCTCACGCTGCTGATTTCCGACGTGCCGGGCGATGACCCCGCGACCATCGCCAGCGGCCCCACCGTGCCCGACCCGACCACCTGCGCCGACGCGCTGGCCATCATCACACGTTACGGCATCGGCATTCCCGCTGCAGCGCGCGCCGGGCTGGAAAGCGGCGCGCTCGAAACCCCCAAACCCGGCGACATCGCCTTCGCCCACAACCGCGTCGAGCTCATCGCCACGCCGCAAGACATGCTGCAAGCCGTGGCAGGCGCCTGCGCCCGGACAGGCATCGCCACGCACATTCTGGCCGACGACATGGAAGGCGAATCGCGCGACATCGCCTTGGCGCATGCGGCCATCGCCCGGCAGGTGGCGCGCCACGGCCAGCCCTTCAGCAAGCCCTGTGTCTTGCTCTCCGGCGGCGAAACCACCGTCACCGTGGCGAAGGGCGCGACTCCCGGCAAGGGTGGGCGCGGCACCGAATTCCTGCTGGCGCTGGCCATGGCGCTGCAGGGTGAGCCAGGCGTGTGGGCCCTGGCCGGCGACACCGACGGCATCGACGGCAGCGAAGACAACGCCGGTGCCTGGATCACACCTGACACCTTGCTGCGCGCCGCCGCTGCCGGCTTGAAACCACGCGCCATGCTCGACCGCCACGACGCCTACACCCTGTTCGCCGCCACCGGCGACCTGCTCCAAACCGGCCCCACCTACACCAACGTCAACGACTTTCGCGCGGTGCTGGTGCTGTAGCGCCGCATTGAATTCACGGTTGCGTGATTCAGTGATTGAAGTTACTGGAGGTTCCCTTCAGATTACGGATGGCGTGCTCGTTGCCTTGCGCGGCTGACAGGCGCCACCAATACAAGGCCGCATCTTTGTCGAGCGGGACGCCACGCCCATGAAAATCAAGAATTCCGAGATTATTTTGCGCGTCCGAGTTTCCCTGATCGGCAGCTTTTCGATACCAAGTCGCGGCGGCCGTCGAGTCTTGCGGAACGCCATAACCGTAGTCGTATGCCCATCCCAGCAGGAGTTCGCCGGTTGCATTGCCCTGCTCGGCCGATTTTCTGGAGTAATGCGCAGCCGTACCATAGTCCTGCGTAATACCTCGCCCCCAGTAATAAGACCAAGCCAGATTGCCTTCTCCGGCGGCGTTTTCCTGGGCCGCAGACTGTCGGTACAAGGATAATGCCTTGGCCGAGTCTTTCGGCACACCGGCGCCGCCATCATACAACTCGCCCATATCGGCCTGCGCCCAAGCATTGCCCGAGTCGGCCAGACATTTCAAGTCATTCAATGATGACGCGGATGTCCGCGCAGCAGTCGCGATCTGGTAGCTTTGTTCCTGATTGGCAAAAATGTCGGCCTTGCATGTGCCTTGGCCAGTCAGGCCAAACAAGCCCCATCGTTCGCCTTGTTGAAATGGCATCACGGCCAAGAATAAAATCGTTATGCCTAGGGAAATGACAAGCATGCGCCAGAATCTTGACTGAACCCACAACTCGGTAAAGCCCACCCTTAATGTCAAATGCGGAATTTTAGGAAGAGGCTGAAGTCGTGGAACTGCGGCGTCTTGAGATGAGGTATCGGCATCACTTTTTGCCGGTCTGGAGATTGGGTTGCCGCCCGGGCCAATCATTTTCTGCGCTGCAGGATCGGATGCGTGCAAACCCATCCCACAGCGCACGCAGAAATGGGCCCCGTCGTCATTATCTGTGCCGCATTTTGCACAATGGGTTGTCATATCAACGGCTGATATTTCCGGCCTGTCATGCGGTAGTGCCTGCCTGCTCGCCAGCATCAAACAATGGATGCGCCAGGATGACACCATTCTGTTCGATCAACGCGACGCGCACGGCACCCTGCTGCTTCGCGTCGATCAGAGAATCAGCGATGGTTTCCTCGATGGACCTGACTAAATCACGGCTCGAACCGACATCGGCGAGTTTCTCCTGACGCTGCATCATCTGAAACAATAACTCGGGGTCGATACCCTGATCCGCCACACCCAAACCATAGCTCTGGATCATCTGTTCGATTTCCAAAGCTGTGACTCTGGCGATGTCCAGGCCCTTCAGGCGATTGAACACGAAGATTCTGTCGATGCGATTCAGGACTTCCGGTGCGAAACCAGCTTCCTTCAAGACATTGACGGCGGAACGTCGCAGTTCATCCGAGTTGTTCTTATATTGCAATTCCAGCGCCTCAAGGCCATCGACGCCAGCATTCGAGGTCAGGATGAAAATGGTTTTGATCGTGGAAATCTGCCGACCATCCGAAGCTTCAGTCACAAAACCATCGTTCCAGGCCGTCAAGAATTTCTTGTGTACCTCAGGGTGGGCTTTATCGATTTCGTCAAGCAGCACGATGGCATCAGGTATATCGCGTAATTGAGACGTCAATTTGCCGTAGGTTTCCGAGCCCATATATCCCTTGGGTGAGCCAAACAACACGGTTGCGCCCATGGGATTACTTGCCTGCGCCATGTCGAAATGCACCAGTTTTCGGCCCAATTCCTTGGCCAGCATCTTGCCGAGATAGGTTTTCCCTGTGCCTGGAGACCCGGCAAACAGAAAAACACCGATGGGCTTGCTGCGCTGTTGCAGCGCCATGCGTCGGCGAATCTGTGCGGCGAGATCATCGCATATGGAGTCCTGGGCGATGACTTTCTGTTTCAGCGCCGTACTGAGCGCGTTGGCGTCGATGATGTTGACTTCGACTTCCCCCGCGAGCTTGATGGCCAAGGCCTGTTTATTGGTCAAACGATCAAGAATGTCCATGACCCATTCCTTCCTGTAATAGCCTACTGGTAGTTTGCCGGTATAGGCCATGAGAACGATCAAGACTGCTGCGGCCAAGATCAACATCAACAAACCATCAATGGCCTCCCGCATCAGGATGGAGTCGGTCCATCTGCCAAGCAGCCAGGCCAGCAAAAACAGGATGACCGGGGGAACGATCCATAGCCGCAGAAGGATGGTGAGATAAATCAGGCCTGTCACTCCTGCGAACAATAAAATACCCCAGCCAAAATATTTCTGACCAAACAAAGCCACTCCCGTTGACAAGAGAAAAATCAGCGGCAGATAGCGATTCGATAAACTCAGCAGTCGTTCCATGGCGCCCGGCATATTCGGCAGGATTATGCATATTCGTTCAAGGTATTGGACATCCTACGGAAGAAAAACTAAACGTCCCTCCAACAGGAATATAAACTGCATTTCCGTTACTATCAGAGACTTTGACAAATGCGCCTTGTGCCCAAGTTTTCGGGTCGCACCATGGTGCACCAATAACGCTTGGGCCAATTTGCTGGACGAGAATCGAGGTGATCGGCCCGGTATTGCCATTGGGCAATTCGAATTGCACTGAATGCGCGAGCGGAACGCCTGGATTATCGTTAGTGCTGACTACACATGCCGCGCCATTGTCGGTTTGAATGCCTTCTGGACAACTGACAAGCTCGGCTTTTAATGGCTCCACGAGTCCTGCCTCAACATTAATGCCAATCTTGAATGCATATGGCTCTGAACCGCAAAGGCTATTCGGCCCAAGGCAGGTCCCCGTGGGTGCGCTTGCTCCGGAAGTGGGTGGGACTCCTCCATACGTCCACCCGTCATAGCAATCGACGGAACCTCCGGGTGGGAGTGGAACAGCGCCATCTGGAACGTAATTCGAAGCCGGTGGACTCGTGGCACAGATGACCGATTTGGCGCTGGCCGGCGCCGATGCAGGGGTGGAGCTTGGCGGCGTGGGGGTGGAGGCCGGCGGTGTGGGCGATGAAGGGCTTTCTGTCGGGCCACTGCTGCTTGGGCTTGACCCGCCGCCGCCGCATGCGCTCAAGGCGATAGTCAAGACAAATACCGCATACAGCGCAGGTCGATACCCTATTGCTCTCATGACGAACTCCCTCCGTTGGTGCGACGCGGACAGGTAGCGGACCTCCACTCGTTCGCTTGCGACCCAATCCGACTTGAATGACTGCAAGCGTAGGCAGCGCGCGGCGCCGCCTCAATCCCCACCGATGGCGGGATCGGCGCCGGCCAGCTTGCGCGCCGCCAGCATGGCCGCGCGCAGCGTGGCCGCGGCCACCGGTTTGCGCAGCAGCACCAGCCCCTCGGCGCGCATGCGCAGCGCGGTGTGCGGCGCGTTTTCGCCGCTGACGATGAGCACCGGAATGTGGCCGTGGCGCTGGCGCAGGCGCAGCGCGAACGCGGCGCCGTCCTCGGCAGCGCCCAGCCGCAGATCGGCGATGAGCAGGTCGGGGGCGCCATGCTGGAGCAGCTCGGCATCGGCCTGCGCAGGTGACGCGGCGGTGCGCACCTGCGCGCCCCAGCGCGTCAGCAGGCGGCTGGTGGCGCGCAGCACCTCGGCCTCGTCGTCCAGCACCAGCACGCGAAGGCCGCGCAGTTCCGGAGCGGCGGCGCTGTCGGCGGCTGACGCGGCCACTGCGGGCGGCTCGATCGGCCAAGGCAGGCTGAGGGTGAAGCTGGAGCCCACGCCGGGGCTGGACTGCAGCGCGATGCCGGTGTGCGTGAGTTCGCCCAGGCGCTGCACGATGGACAGCCCCAGCCCGACGCCCTGGCCGCGGTCGCGGCCGGGGTTGCCCACTTGGTAGAACTCCTCGAAGATGCGCTGTTGGTGCTGCGGCGCGATGCCGCGCCCGGTGTCGCTGACGCGGATCTGCGCCGCGCCGTTGGTCTGGCTTGCCGCGACCGCAATCGTGCCCGCGTCGGTGTACTTCACGGCGTTGTCCAGCAGCTTGCGCACCATGCGGGTGAGGGCGCCGACGTCGCCGCGCAGCGTCAGCGCCGGGCAGTCCAGCTCCAGCCGCAAGCCCTTGGCCGTGGCGGCGCCGCGGAATTCGCCGCAGAGTTCGCGCAGCAGGGCGTGCAGGTCGAAGGCCTGCGCCTGCGGCTGGTACAGCCCGGCCGACAGCCGCGACAGGTCGAGCAGGCCGTCGAGCAGAGAGCCCAGCGAGCCGACGATGGCGTCGATATTGCCCGCCACCTCGCCGAGCAATTCGGGCGGCGGGTGGGTGGACAGAATGGCGCTGTTCACCGACAGCGCGTGCAGCGGCTGGCGCAGGTCGTGGCTGGCGGCGGCGAGCACGCGGGAGCGCGCCTGTGCCGCCTGCTCGGCACGCTCGCGGGCGCTGCCGGCCTCGGCATTGCTTTGCTGCAGTTCCAGCACCATGCGGTCGCGCTGCTTGCGGATGCGGATGGAGCGTTGCAGCAGGCGCTCGCCGTCGGTGGAGACCGCCAGCAGAAAGGCCCAGTACACCAGGGTGAGCACGGCGACGCCCCAGCCGTCCTCCGGATGCAGCGCGGCCCAGGCCCACGCGGCCGGCAGCAGCAGGCCGAAGGCGTAGCCGGCGAGGATGCGGCGCGACGACACCGCCGCCGACACCCCGGCCGACGGCATGACGTACAGCATCACGCCGATCATGGCCTGCGGCAGCAGCCCGATCCGGTGCATGAACAAGGGCGCGGCCATGCCGTTGGCCAGACCGGCCACCAGCGCCGCAGCGGCGAAGCGGCTGTGCTCGCGCGGCACGTCGATGGCGTCGGCGCGGCGCAGCAGGCGGGTGGCCATCCCGGCGCGCAGGGCCTCGATGGCGAGGGTCGCCCCGGCCCAGCCGAGGAATATCCCCAGGCGCACGCGCGGCAGCACGATGAGCGCGACGCCGCCGACCAGCAGCGCCTCGATCAACGGCAGGCGCTGCAGGATGCGGGCGTGCAGCCGCAGCAGCTCGCGGTGGGTGTCCAGCGTATCCTGCGCGCCGGCGTCGGCTTGGAGCGGGTCGTGAAAGCCGCTGTCCGCCGCCTCCGGCAAGGGCCAGCGCAACAGGCGCGACAGGGTGCGGACGGCGCGCAGCATGGCCTTACTCGGCCGCGGCGGAGGGCCGCAACGCCAGTTGGCTGGCCTTGATCACGGCCTCGGTGCGGTTGTGCACGCCCAGGGTGAGGAACAGCGCCGCGGTGTATTCCTTCACCGTGTGCTCCGACAGCCCCAGGTCGCGGGCGATGGACTTGGCCGGCATGCCCCGCGCCAGCCGCGCCAGCACGTCGCGCTGGCGCGGGCTGAGCGCGACCTGCAGCGGCTCGGTGGAAGGCAGATCGATCCCGCGCGGCAGGAAGACCTCGCCCGCCAGTACGCGCTGCAGCGCGGCCAGCAGCACGTCGGGTGGCGCGCTCTTGGGGATGAAGCTCATCGCGCCGCATTCGATGCAGCGCCGGATGGTCGGCCTGTCGTCCAGTGCCGAGACCACCACCACCGGCATGGCCGGCGCCAGCGCCCGCAACTGGTCGAGCAGATTGACGCCGCTGCTGGTGCGCAAGTCCAGATCCAGCAGGCAAAGCTGCATGTCGGGCCGCGCCCGCAGAGCCTGCAGCGCCTCGCCGGCGCTGCTCGATTCCGTGACCTGGATTTGTCCGTCCAGCGCGATCAGCAGCAGCCGCAAGCCGGCCCGGAACAGGGCGTGATCGTCGATCAGCAGCACGTTCATCGGGGGTTTGGTCGGGTCCGTGGCGATGGCTGCAGTTATCGCATGGCCGCGCGCTTTCGGCAATCCCGCTGGACGTGGGGATGCCGGCGGCGGACAGTCAATGACTTCCGCGCGGTGTCGGTGCCGCAGGGCCTGCTCACCCGGTTTGCGCCGTGCTGCGTCTCACTGCCGGGTCATGACGGTTTCCAGGTAGGCCGAAGGGATGACGAGCGTGTCCGCGCCCGCCACATTGCATTCGCCCAGCAGGGCCGTGATGCCCTCGGCCAGCGCGGCCTGCCCGCTGGCATCGAGCGCGTCGAAGGCGCGGTACAGCGGGCCGTAAAAGTCGCGGAAGGTCTGCAGCCAGTGCTCGGCTGAGCGGTAGCGGAAGTTGAAGACCTTGGGCACCGAGGCGATGCTGCGGGCATGGGCGCCAAACAGAGCCTCCAGGTGCTCGGGCTTGCCCCACAGCGCCGGAGACCGCAAGCCCGGAGGCGGCGGCACCTGGCGGCCGATCAGGCCGAACAGGCGGCAGATGAAACCCTGCGGCGTCCAGTTGGCCATGGCGATGCGTCCACCGCCGCGCACCACGCGCAGCAATTCGTCGGCGCAGCGCTCGTGCTGCGGCGCGAACATCACGCCGAAGGTCGAGAGCGCAACGTCGAAGCTGGCGTCGGCGAACGGCAGCGCCTCGGCGTCGGCTACTTCGAACCGCACCCGCAGACCCTCGGCCGCGGCGCGCGCCGCGCCCTTGTCGAGCAGGGCCGGGACATAATCGGCGGAGGTGACCTCGGCGAAGCGGCGCGCCGCCGCCAGGGTGGCGTTGCCATTGCCCGCGGCGACGTCGAGTACGCGCTCCGCGGCGCGGATGTCGACGGCTTCGGCCAGCGATTCACCGACGATCTGCAAGGTGGCGCCGACCACGGCGTAGTCGCCGCTGGCCCGGGTGGCCTGCTGGCGGCGCTTGATGTCCTCGAAATCGGTGCCTGCGGTGAGCACCGGGGTTGCGGTTGCGGTATCCATCAAAGTCTCCCTGTCGATTGTGGCCGTGCCGAATGCACGACACCTGTGACGGCATCTTGGCCGCATGTCGCCAAAACTTGATCGACCGTCCGGTTTCGGCGTTTCACCTGCATGCGGCAGAGGGAGGCAGGGCATGGAGCACGACATCCTCTCCGACGTCCTGCGCGGCATCCGGCTGCGCGGCGCGGTGTATTACGACTACCACTTCGGCGACGAGTGGGCCGCCGAGGCGCCGCCCGCAGCCGACGTGGCGCCGCTGCTGCTGCCCGGCGTCGAGCATGTCATGGAGTACCACGTGGTGCTGCGCGGCGGCGGCTGGGCGGCGGTCAGCGGCGGGCCGCCCATCCGTCTGGCCGAGGGCGACGCCGTGGTGCTGCCGCGCGGCGACGGTCATGTGATCTCCAGCAGACCCGGCCTGCGGCCTGAGCCCTTCGATCTCGCCTGGGCCTACGCCCACCGCAACGACCCCCGGCCCGTGCTGTTCAACGCCATCGGCAACGGCGACGCCCAGGCCGCCGGTCAACCGCGTGATCTGCGGCTTCCTGTGTTGCGACCTGCTGCCCTTCAACCCGCTGGTGGCACAGCTTCCGGCCCTGCTGCATCTGCCGGCAGACGCCGATAGCGGCTGGATCGCGCAGACGCTGCGGCAGGCGGTGCAGGCCAGCGAAGGCTCGCGCCCCGGCAACGAGGCTATCCTGGAGCGCATCAGCGAAATGCTGTTCGTGCATGCCGTGCGCAGCTACCTCGCACGGCTCGACCCGGCGTCCAGCGGTTGGCTGGCCGGGCTGCGCGACCGCCGCATCGGCCGCGCCCTCGCGTTGCTGCACGCCACGCCCGCGCGTGACTGGAGCCTTGACGATCTCGGCCGTGAAGTCGGTCTGTCGCGCTCGGCGCTGCATGATCGCTTCGTCGAGTTGATTGGCCTGGCGCCGATGCGGTACCTCGCGCGCTGGCGCATGCAGCTCGCCTCGACGTTGCTGCGCAGCACCAGCGCTAACGTCGAGGCGATCGCACTGGATGTGGGCTACGCCTCCGAGGCCGCGTTCACTCGGGCATTCAAGCGCGCGGCCGGCATGCCGCCGGCAGCCTGGCGGCGCAGGAATCGTGCGAACTGTCGTTGAAGCGGCAACGCGTGGTTCGTTGGTCGTGGCCGGGGTACGGCTCGACTGCGTGACTTGGCTCCGCGCGTCCTCCGCGATGAGCTTCGGCCGCAGCCCGGCGCGGCACAGGGCGT
>DAIAZB010000267.1 GCA_027443745.1 Thiomonas sp.
TCCTTGACCTGTTGCATCGAAGCCAGAATGCTCTTGTCTTCCGGCCCGGCTGTCCAATTGCCGGGGGTGGTCGCGGCCTTGTCCGTCACCACGGGCAAGCCAGCCTGCAACCACGCGTTCACACCGCCATTGAGGATGGCGAGCTTGTCGCGTGGCTCGCCGAAGTAGCGCAGTTGGAAATACAGGCGGGTAGCCATGTCCATCGAATCGACGCTTTCACCGGTGGGGACGATGACGATGGGTTGATCGGTCTTGTTCAGACCGGCATCGTCCATTGCCTTGGTGAAGAATGTGGCCGTGGGAAGCTGGGCCTTGATCTTCACGCCGTCGACCGTGCGTTCTTCACGAATCTTGCCGAAATCGACGGATAGGGCTCCCGCGAGGTGACCCCCGGTTTGCACCAGATCTTTCTTGCCGGTTTTCTTGTCAACCTCAAACTTCGGTTCGGTGGTGAAAGTCTTCATGTCGTCGCGAATGTCGACGATGGTGACCTCATGCATGTGCTCGTGCAGCCATTGCGGCGTGACCAACGGCCCGGGAAGGCCTGCGGCGGATGCCATCTGGGCAGCAGTTCCCAGAATGCCGACACCAATCAAGTTGATGAGTTTCATATTTCTCTCCACGTTGAACAAAAAATACCGGATCGGAGGTTGGTCTCAGCCGATACCGGCGCTCTCCAAAAACTGAAACTGTTTCGCAAGGTCGATACGACACTGGCTCAGGATGTGGGTGCGGCGATCCTCGAGCACATGCTCGAGATTCGAACGCAGGCTCCTTGCGGCGATGCGTGCATCGCGCCACTGGAGGAGTGCGCCGATTTGCAGGGCAAATAACCGCACCATGCTTTGGACCCAGCGAGCAGTTGCTGCCGGCTTGGCTTGTGCCAAGTCGATGTTCTGCATCGTGCGAATCACCGTTGCAGCAGGTAGCCAGTGCTCAGCGGTGACCCAGCGGTTGGTGGTGAACAAGCGCAGGGGAAAGCCGCGCTCGTTCACGGAAATACCGATGAGGTGGGTGTAATCGGGGATCGCGACCGGGGGGATGTCAGCCGTCAGGCCAGCGGTTGAATCCGGTACGCCCGTCGCACCGGGTTCTGGGTGAATTTTCCTGACGTTTCTCATGTTTGAGGCCGGGCCAAACACGTGGAAATGGCCATGTTCGCCGGCCATGCGCTCACTGGCCGTGTGCGCGTGGTAATAAAAGCGGTAGCCGGTGCGCGCATCCACGGCGTCGTTGTCCGGGTAATGCGCCCATTCCGCGAACGCGGTGTGCTTGCCGAGCACATCGGCAAGCACACCGCTACCGCGTCGGGAAGACGCCTGCATGCAGTCCAGCATGTTCTCAGCAGCCTTCAGCATGCGCTGCTGTTGCAGCCTTGGCTCCATGTGCATCAAGTGCTGCAACTCGGAAGCGCCGAGCCGGAGCTGGGATGACAACCCGGATGACTTGACTGGCATGGATCAAGAGCAGAACGCGACAAGAGTCTCAGCACTCAAAACCGCTACCAGCGACGAGCCCGAAGCAATGAATCGGCCCGTAGCCAGCGCTGCAAGTTACTTCGAGGGTGCGCAGGGGTTGCTGGACTTGTTCCCCATCTTGCCAGGAGCGCAGGGATTGCCGGCCTTTTTCTCCATGTTCATCTTTTTGTCCATTTTTTTGGATGAAGGCGCACATGGGTTGCTTGGTGCACAGGGATTGGCCGCAGCCTGTGCCATGGGTGCGCCAGACAGGCTGCTCAGCGCCTGGGGCATCGGCGCAACGATGGCAGCGGCAAGCGCGAGGGTGGGTAGGGCTTGGGACAACTTGAGGCGCGAATGAGCCATTAAAAATCTCCTGAGTTGATGGAAAAACAATAAAACGCCGGACGCGCGGTGCAGCCCGATGAGTCCTGGGTTTCGTGAACTTCAACGCGTCAACGAAGGAAAGGTTCACAGGCGCCGGGTGGATCGGAAAAAGAGCAGGGCATGGCCCCAGCCTCGGGCGTGGACTATTCCTGCATATTCAGGACTGCTGCGTGACCGCCATGCCCGTTGCCTTGTTGGCCGTGGGCGCCGTGGGAAATGCCGGGTTGGCGCGTGTGAGGTAGCCAACCCCCACCAGAATCGCGAACAGCAATGCCCAGACAGCCCAAACGGGCATGTGCAGAAGTTGCGGCACGGTCAGGGAATCGGGGCCAACCTGCCTCCAGGCCCAACTTTCGATTGAGGACGAGAAGCCATTGAAAACCAGCGTACCCAGGCCGATGCCGAGCAAGAAGATCAGGCCGTCGAGCTTACCGGAGAACAGCGCAACCAGCGAAGTGCCTGGGCAGTAGCCACCGATGGCCATGCCTGCACCGATGCCCACGCCGCCCAAGGTGCTGCCCCAGATGAAGACGGAAGGCACGAACATGTCGTTGACGACA
>DAIAZB010000268.1 GCA_027443745.1 Thiomonas sp.
ACGCCCGACAACATGCTGTCGCACTGGACGCGGCAGATGGATGTGGACTTATTCGTGGACACGCTCGGCAACGTGCCGGCCGACTTGATGAACTGGTGCTACCTGACGTTGAAGCCGGTGCGCCTGAACCAGCAGAAATACGTCGGGCTGGTGGATGTGCTCGATGACCCGCGTGAAATAGAGAATTTTCTGCGCATGGAAAAGTGGATCTTCGATTCACCCGACCAGGCCGGCGAGGCGTTCCGTCAATTCATCAAGGATTTCTATCAGGGCAACAAGTTGATCAAGGGCGAGGTCGAGATCGGCGACGTACGCGTGGACCTCAAGTCGATCCATCTGCCGGTGTTGAACATCTACGCGGAACAGGACCATCTGGTGCCGCCCTCGGCCGCGCGCCCGCTGCGTGATGCCGTGGGCACACGTGACTACACCGAGCTGAGCTTCAAGGGCGGACATATCGGCATCTACGTTTCAGGGCGCGCCCAGCGCGAGGTGCCGGGCGCAATCCACGACTGGCTGGGTAAACGCACCGGATAGATACGACGGTCCGTATGGCCGCGTCTCGCTCCGGCCATGCGCAGGCCTTATGCTTGCGGTTCGGGCGCGGCGTGGGCCGCCGCCATGGATGACATATGTCCGGGCCAGGCAACGCCGCTGTCACGCATCATTCGGTGTGCCCGCTGCGCTGGGATGGCCAGATGCTGGAGCTGCTCGACCAGCGCCTGCTGCCGCACGAAGTGCGCTGGCTTGCATGTCGCGACAGCGCGGCTGTCGCCGACGCCATTCGTGCGCTGGTCGTGCGCGGAGCGCCCGCCATCGGCATCGCGGCGGCCTACGGCGCGGTGCTGGCGCAGCGTGAAGGCCGCTTCGAAGCCGGTGTCGTGCAGTTGCGCGCGGCGCGGCCAACGGCCGTCAACCTGGTATGGGCCTTGGACCGCTTGCACGCACTGGCTGCGAACGGCGCGGACGCGCAGCGTCTGCTGGCCGAAGCGCGCGCCATCGAGGCCGAGGATCTGGCTGCCAACCACGCCATGGCTGCTGCCGGCGCGCAGCTGATCGAGCCTGGCGCGGGTGTCCTGACCCATTGCAATACCGGCGCGCTGGCCACTGCCGGTCTGGGCACCGCCCTCGGCGTGGTCCGCGTGGGTGTGGCGAGCGGACGCATCGCCCGCGTGTTCGCCGGCGAAACCCGGCCCTGGCTGCAGGGCGCGCGCCTGACGATGTGGGAACTGCAGCAGGACGGCATCGCCGCGACGCTGATCATCGACTCCGCCGCGGCTGCGCTGATGCGCAGTGGTGCCGTGCAGTGGGTGATCGTTGGCGCCGACCGGATCGCGGCCAACGGCGACGTGGCCAACAAGATCGGCACCTACGCGCTGGCGTTGATGGCGCGCCATCATGGCGTACGCATGATGGTGGTGGCTCCGTCCAGCACGGTCGATCTGGCGACAGCCAGTGGCGATTCCATCGAGATCGAATCGCGTGATCCGGCCGAAGTGCTGGGTTGCGGCGGACGCCGCCATGCGCCGGAAGGCGTCACGGCCTGGAATCCGGTGTTCGATATCACGCCCGCGTCGCTGGTCGACGTGCTGGTGACCGAACGCGGAGTGCTGCGGCGGCCCGATGCCACGGTCATGCGCGCCCGGTTTGGAAAGCCCGATGCGTAAGATCGGATTGTTTTTCCTCGGCGGCCTGATCGGTTTTGTCGTCGATGCTGGCGTGGTGCAGGCGCTGGTCTCCTTTGCACACATGGATCCCTATCTGGCCCGTCTTGTTTCGTTCACCTGCGCGGCCAGCGTCACCTGGATCTGGAATCGCCACACCACCTTCGCCGATGTGCGCGGGTTGCATCGCTGGCATGTCGAATGGGCACGCTGGATGGCAGCGATGACGGGTGGTGCGCTGCTCAATTACGGCGTGTATGCGTTGGCCGTATACGAAACCGCGGTGGTGCGTGCATGGCCGGCGCTGGGCGTGGCGCTGGGCTCGATCATGGCTGCCGTCGTCAATTACAGCAGCGCTCGGCACTGGGTGTTTGGCGGTGCTGGGAAAAGCCCCAACAACATCACCTAAATTATTGAAAAAACGCGAATTTCAGGTTCGATCCCGCATCTTGATGTGGTATCATCGCGACTTGATTTTCCTAGCCCGCCCGCGCGCAGAGCGCAGGCCCGATCCGGGATTCCCAAGGCATGGCCGAACTCGCCAAAGAAGTCATTCGCGTCAACATCGAAGACGAAATGCGCCAGAGTTACCT
>DAIAZB010000269.1 GCA_027443745.1 Thiomonas sp.
TACGCCTTGCTGTCGCCCATCGTCCACGTCATCCCGCTGCAGTTACTGGCTTACCACACCGCAGTGGCTCGCGGAACCGATGTCGACAAACCACGCAATTTGGCAAAAAGTGTCACGGTGGAGTGAGTGTGGCCCGCGCGCCCACCGGCCTTTGAATAACTAATGTTATGGATATTTCCTCTAGCGAATGATAAGAATGCCTAAAATATCGTTGTTTTGGTGTTTTTCTCCAATGTGTCTCGGTGACCGGCTTGTGCGCTTTAAAGCGAAGCGCGAGGCGTGACTGTCGCTGCCGAGGGTCGCCTTCGTCGCCCTCCAAGAGCAGCCCCACTTTGACCGCTTCACGGACCCATAGCCGCTAGCAGCACAGTCCGCGCGGGTGGCGTGAGCTGACATTTGGGCTGCAGGCTTCGGGGCCCCGAGCCGAGAAGCCGGGCAGCTACCACCTTGTCATGCGGCCTTGTTGACCGCACTAAGCTAGGCCGAAGCGAGCTTCTGCGTCTCTGGCGACAGCATACCCATACCCTGCGAGTCGCTCGAAGTCGGCTCGGCTCAGGCGCCTGAGACTGGTCGGGAATGAGCGAGCGAATCGAGCTTCAACACAATCTGGTCCGGAGATGGGTGTGCCGATGAGAAGTTGTGCGCCAGCGTCGGGGTTGGTCTGAAGATAGTTGGTAAAGGCCCGGATGCGCAGCGACCTTGATTGTTCGGACATGATGTCCATCATCCGTTTGATGCGGAACGGATTCAGCGAGCCCGAGCGAAGTCCGGGGGGTAGAGGTGCCCCGGCGTCACTGACGATGATGTAGTCGCCGGCGTTCTTGGGCTGCTGCTTGCCCGGATGAAAAAACGGCTCGGCACCGAGGTTGTCATACAGCCCGCCGTCGTAGAGGTGCATCCGCTTGGTGCCGACATCCACGACCTGCTCGCTCCCCTTCGGGGCGCCCCAGGCCCTCTTCCTCCAGGTGTAGTCATCAGCGCGCAAGGCGAGTGGGCCGAAGCCGATTGGAAAGGCCGCCGACACCGCCAAGGCATTGCCCAGCGGAAAATTCGGCGCCCGTGCGTAGCCGAGTTCCCAATCACCGATCTCGTCGCCCTTGAATCGAAACCGCTTGCCGTTCTCGGCCGTGGTTCCGTTGATCGACCATTCTGGGCTGAGGCCGATTGCTGATAACGGAACGTCCAGGCCCCAGTTCTTTCGCAGCTCGAGCGCGAGGAGGTTGGCCCTCGACAGGCAGAAGCGCCAGTTCCAAGGCCGAAGTAACTGTAAGAATGCACCGGCCTGTAGGCTGCGGGAGCACAGTTGTTCGCCCACCCACGGGTAGGTCTTCTCCAAGAACTGCTGCGACGCCGGCCACCGGAAGTCGCAGGATCTGTAGATCAGGCCCATCAGCAGGCTACCGCCGGAGACGGTCGAGAGGCGAGCGACCCGCTCGAGCAAACCGCGCTCGGCCATGCGCTTGAGCACGCCAAGGTGGAAGGCCATGGCACGGATACCGCCCCCGGACAGGGCCAATGCAACGGGCGGTGCGGCGGTTGCTGTCATGCCATCACCTCACTCGCATAGAGTTCAAGATCGTGCTCTCCGACGATGAGTTGGATGACCGGAAGTCCATCGTCAGCCATGCCCAGAGCCAGCTTGAAGAGTTGTAGTAGGTCGTCGGGACTCTGCAGAGCGCTGTGCCCTGGGGGATGGCTGTGCCACTCTCCGAGGTAACCGACGACATTGCCGGTTCGTCTTTGAACTTCGCTGTACGACTCAAGCAGTCCCTCGACGCCCCGCTCAAAATATCCGGTGCTGTGGCGACTGTCTGGTGGCGGCGGCAGGACATCGACGATGACGACCTCGCCCAGGTTGAGATCGTGGTAGCCCAAGAGCACACCACCGCTCTCAGCCGGCAGCCTCTCAGCCCGCAGTTGCCGCAGCTTGCCCTCCAAGCCTTGGTCCAGATGCACGATGAGTGGGCCGCGCAGTTGCACGATCGGCTCATGAACCGGCACGTCGAAAACCTCAACGCTGCCGGTCTCCGAGTCGCGATGCCAGGCCCGGATGGCCGCCTGCGGCTGCACGTGCCGCCGGATCAATTGCTCGGCCAATGTCGCCGCATGCGCTATGACGCTGGAATGAGGCAGCTTGTACGAGATGTCGCGGCAACTCGCGCCACTCCAAAACGAGCCCAGGTGACCGTCCAGGTGGTGTTGGCCCCAGGGGTGGTTCAGGAGCGCCCGGTAATACTGCGCTTCAAGGGTGCGCAGCCGGCACTGGCGAGCCTGATCTTCGAGCAACAGCACTGAGCCGTTGCCGCTGGGTGTCAGGAAGACGGACGCATGGCGTGCCGTGTGAGCGCTGGTGCTGGTCAATCGTGGAAAGTCGACCGTTGTCGAGCAGTCGACGACCAGGCTGGCGGCGGCGAGCGCCGTGTTGACACCTTCGCTGTCGCGGTCACACGCGTCCGCTATGATGGAACGGGCCACTCCCGCATTGCCGTGGATGATTTCGACCAGGGTCTGGCAAGCGCTGGACTTGGGCTGTCCGACCTGGGTGAAGAACGCCGCGTGTCGCGCCAGGTTGTGCGGCTTCACGTGGTCGGAGTCGATGATCGTCCAAGATCCCCAACCTGCCCGTGTCCACAGGTTCAACAGTTCACTCCCCAAGGCGCCGGCCCCAACGAGGACCGCTGCTTCGGGTCCGTCATTGGGTGTAGCGGAGAGCGCTCGGAATGTCTGGCGACTTGGCGCGTCGAGAACCGTCGCAGGGAGGGTCTGCAGACTCCGCCAATCTCCTTCCGCGGGCGCACGGCCTCCGATGGGAGTGTCCTTGAAGACCTGGCCGTCAACGCGCGAGTAGGCACCCAGGCGCAAGCCGAGATCGAAGCGGCCCACGGCGGTCAACAACGCCAACCGTTGCGTTCGCTCTGCAGGGGCGCCGGGCTCGCGACACACTGGGATGTTCAGGATCACGACGAAGCGGTCGCTCGCTCCCTTCAGGGCCTCGCCCTTGGCGTGAATCTGTCGCCAAAGGCTGTCGCGCAGCATCGAGGCGAGATCCAGGCCGTGCCCAGCCAGTTCGTCGGCGGCGGCGCCAAGCGTGGTGGGAATCTCCGTTCGACTGCCCTGGACGATGGGAGGGCAGTCGATGATCGCCACACCAAGTCCCTCGATCATGGCATTGCCGACGACTGCGGCTCTCAGCATCAACGTTGATGTGCCGCGCAGGTGCGCCGGTTCGATGAAGGACGCGAAGAACCGCAGGTCAGCTCGCAACCGCAGTTGGTCGAAATCGGCCGGGATCACGAGTTCCCAGCCGGTGTCGAAAATCGGCAGCTCCAGCGGCTGATCGGCCGCGTGCAGCGCGCCCTGCGAAGTCTTCAGCAGCCACCACTGGATGCGGCGCAGGAACTTCGGCGCCGTCCACGTCCGCATTACCGAGCGATGAGGTTCGAAGTACAGGCACAGACTTCGGGGCTCGCCAGGCAGTGTGGCGTTCAGGTGCATGACCCCCGGAAAATCCTGGCGCAATGCCAACACTGTTGGTGGACTGTTGCCGGCGGCACCGATCACGATTGCTAACCTCTCGGGACTGCGCAGGCCGACCGGGTTGCGGTTGGGGATCTCGTCACATGCGACGTCGACCACCAACGCCTCTTGGTTCGAGTCGTCGATTGACCTCAACACCTGCTGCAGCGAGATGTCCCGATTTCGGTCGATGGCGTGGCACAACTCGACAGCGTGCGACAGGCGTAGCGCTGCGCGATCCGTCGGCCCAAATGCCGCAAATTCGTGATACGTTAGCGCCATCAACCGGCTCGTGGTGCGATGCTGGTGATGATGGCCGCGCTGCCGACCACAACGCTTTTCTTCAGCGCCATGCCCGACGACGTGAACTCGAACTCCAGGGGCTCGGGCTGATTGGCGTTCGGTTCCGACATGGTCACGAGGAACTTGCGGCCATCCACTTCTGTCAAGTGGCTTTCGTAGGCCTTGCGCGCCTGAATGTGAGGCGGCTGCACCTGCTCATAGGCGCTCTTGTCGTCGTTGATCGGCTCGCTGCAGTTGACGATGTAGGCGCCCGCGCGCCCCTCGAGCAGCAGTTCCTTGACCAGGGGCTTGGGAACAGTCTCCGTGTCGCCCTTCTCGTCGCTAAGGGCCTTGTAGCTGCAGTGGTGCGGGATGTTGAATAGGTCCCACTTCAGGCGATCGTCGTTCTTGTGCTGGCGCGTGGCGGTGACGATGTCTTCGAGGTCTCCCCACTCGGCATCGCCCACCTCAAGGTAGTCGAACAGTTCCTTGCCCGACTTCAATCGCACGTTGAACACCAGCGCCGCGCTGTTTCGGACAATGTCGCTGTCGTCGCAGTGTTTGATGAACGGCGAGTGACAGAAGAACTCGGCTTTGTCCGCGTCCAGAGTGAAGCCGGGTACCAGTGTGCCAGCGTTGACGATGAGGTGATCGCGCGCGTCCGGCTTCTCGCCACGCTCCTTGAGAGCGGGTTCCAGCCAGTCCTTGAGATCCTGAGGCTTCGAGAACACACGGATGCCCTTGCCGGACAACAGTCTGTGCCGTGCCTCTTGGCGCAGGATAACGAATTCCGCGCTTTGTTCGTCGTTGCTGGCCGACTCGATGACCATGGCCGCCGGAACCCAGAGTTCCTTGATCTTGATGCGTTCCTTGTCCTGGTACCTCTTGGCGTGTTCCAGCCAGAAGAAGTCGGTGCTGCCCTGGATGTGGTCCTTATCGGCGTGCGTGAATGCAACGACGTCGAAATCGTCACGCTTGGCGTCCTTCAGCTCCCCGTGCAAGCGTTTTTTGAGATCGATCTCCGGGTTGTCGTCGTCTTCGGCCTTGTCGCGATGGCAGAAATCGAAGAGGATGCGGCGGCCGTTGTCCAACACGATCTGGCTCGTGTCACCGTTGCCCACCGGATAGAAGACCACCTTGTGCGTTTCAGACATGCCCTGCCTCTCTACTATTTGAACTTGTAGCTCTTCACGCCCGCCGAGTCGACGACGGTACGGATGGACTGCCCCTGGTTGGTGTTCGTGCCATACCAGTTCTGTGAGTGATCGCTGAACAGTCGCTTTGCGGCCGCGTGAGGGTGGCCGTACTGGCTCTGCACGCCGGCGCTGACCAGGATGGTGTGCGGCTGGATGCATGACAGCGCCGCGGCCGAGATGCCGTTCTCGGACCCATGGTGCGGAGCCGCCAGGACATGTGACTGCAGCGAGCGGCCGAAGCAGCGCACGATCGAATCCCAGCGATCGACCTCGGTGTCGCCAGTGACGAGGTAGGTGCCGCCCGTCGCGTGCTCGGTGACCTTGCACACGATCGAGCAGTTGTTCGAGGAGTTCATGTCCTCGCGGTGCGGCGAGAAGATCTCGAACGAAAACTCGGTGCACAGCTTCTGGTAGAAGCGCAGGTTATTGTCGCCCAGGGCCACCGACACGTGGGCGATGTTCTTCTGCTGGTCCAGCACCTTGATCGCGTCGAAGCAGAGATCGGCGGTGCGCGTGCGCTTGCGGTAGTTGGGATACATCAGCCAGTTCGGCCGGTACTTGTTCAGCACGAGCTTCATGCCGGCCTCGCAGAAATGGTCGGCGTCAAAGCCGGTCACGACCAAGCCAACGAGTTTGCGGCCGTCCAGGATCGAACTCAAAGCCGCCTTCACGAACACCGTGTCTTGCCCTGAACTCAGGGGCACGAAGGTGTCGACAACGAAGGCTTCCTTCTTTCCGGCCACGATGACGAACTGGCCTTGTCCGACGTTGAGTGTGAAGATTTCCATGGGAACGAGGTTCCTGCTTGACTGTTGCTCCGTGGGGCAGCCTGCCATCGGTCGTGGCCCATGCCCTTCTTGCTGGCGGCGATGCCGTTGGTGGCAGCACAATTGCTCTCCATACGAATATGCGGACGGCTTTCAGAATCCGGACACGGGTGGTGACATGTCTGGTTTCCGGGTTTGACCCGCATACATCAATATCGGGGAGAGTCCGTGGAAACAGACGCCGCGCCAGATGACGACCAGGCCACAGATGACGATATTCGCGACGCTATCGAGGCGCTGACCGAAGATGACACTCTTCGTTTGCGCAAGGCTGCCCAGGGGTTCCTGCTTGGAACGGAGTATCAGGACCCGAGCGAACTCGTCAACGAGGCCGTGGTCCGCGCAATGGACGGGACTATGGGCGACCAGGGGCGCCATTGGCCTAAGCGGCGGGTGCCGTTCGTCGCGTTCATGATCATGACGATGATGAGCATCGCTGACGGATCGCGCGAGTCGCACCTCATGTCGAGGACCGACCGACTCGAAGGCTTGGCCCTCAAGGGTGAGGGCGCTGATCACGTGCTCGACTACCTCGGCTTCTCGACCCAGAGCGTCGAGGAAGATGCGCTGGATGCCGAAGGAGAGGCTGCAACCATCGCGCGTGCCAAGGTTGATGCTGACCGCATCGACGCGATGTTTGCCGACGACCAGCAGGTCGCCTGGCTCGTGATGTGCATCAAAGAGGGCAAGTCACCAGCCAAGGCGCGCGAGCTGGCAGGGATCACCACCACTGAGTACGAAACCATCAGGAAACGTCTGCGCCGTGGCGCGGCCAAGTTGTTTCCCGGAAGGAGGTCTGCATGACCACGCCCAACCATCGAGCGGAGTTGGCAGCGCTGCGGGTCATCGCACTGGAGGACATCCTGAACACGTCCGATGCCGAACTTCGCGAGGAGGCCGTCGAAGATGGTGAGGACGTCGCGGCGATCGCGGCGGACCTGAAGTCAGGGATGCGTGACTCCGCCGCGGCGGCGCTCAGGCAGCGATTGAGCCTGGCCAAAGCGCGCATGACTGTCCGGCCGGTGCAGAAGCCGGGCCAGCCGGCGCGCCCGCCTCTGGAGCGGCTGAAGCTGCTGATTCAGGAAGCGTTCGCCAGTGATCGAAGTTTGGGACTTGCGTTCCGTGATGGTAGGCGGCAGTCGGACGCCGACTGGGAGAGTCTTTACGACGATCTGGTCGCCTTGGGCAAGATCAAACCGACGTCGCATGAGGATTGACACTGCGCGGTTGTCGCCGGCTGAGCGGCTGCTTTGGTCGCACGGTGTCGTTGAACCTGACCAAATCGACCTGGAAGCCATCGCGAATGCGCGCGGCGCGCGCGTGGTGCATCGCCACCTCGATGGTTGCGAGGCACGTCTTGTTGCCAGTGCCGAGCAGGCGGTGATCAGTGTCAACAGCACGGGTGGCTACGAAGGCCGGCGCAGGTTTTCTCTAGCGCATGAACTTGCGCACTGGATCTGCGATCGGAAGACGGGCTCGTTTCAGTGTGCGAAGGAAGTCATCGGACCACAGAACGCCGAGGCCAAGTCGGTCGAGGCTCATGCCAACGCGTATGCCAGCCAACTGATCCTTCCCGACTACTTGGTCGGGCCTTGGGCGCATGGCAAGAGCACGAATCTTGATGTGGCCAGGGCATTAGCCAACGATTTCAATGCGAGCCTAACCGCGGCCGCAATCAAGCTGGCCAAACGACCGATGACACCCGCGTGCATCGTGTGCCACAGCCAGAGCCGACTGCTGTGGCATCAGCGCAATGCAGCCTTCCCCAGCGAGTTCTTCGTACTCGGCGAATTGCACCAAGAGACTGACGCGTTCGGAATCGTGTTCAGCGCTGCGAACAGTCTGTCTCGCCCTCGCAAGGAACCCGCCGATCGCTGGCTCTCGGGCGGTGGTGCGTATCGGCTCACGATCGAGTCGCAGTCAATCAAACTGCCAGACAGCACGGTCCTGACGATGTTGTCGCTTGGTAGATAGCATCCCTCCTTGAACCGCTCTGGGCTACGGGGTACCCGTGCTGTTCTTGGTGGATCTGGGCGCGGCAATCAGGGTGGCATCGACCACCGTGCCCGTCTTGAGCATCAGCCCGCGCTGCTTGAGCTGGGCGTTGACCGCATCCAGAATCTGTGCGCCCAGATTGTGTTGCTCGAGCACAGTCTTTTCCAAACGAGGTATGAGCCTGGAGCGGGCTGAGATCGGTGACGCGAAGCGAGTCGATCCGTTGTAGACGTGGGCAGTGTATTTGCCCCGGGTCTTTTGGGTTTTGAACTACCTTGATCGCGTGCTGTGGGCATGTGGGCGAGGACTGGCCAGCGCCGTTCAGGCGTTTCGTTCACATGTCCACAGCCCTCTCCCGCGCGTAGCCCCGCAGGGAGGAATTCAGCCGATGCGTGCCGGGACGCGTCTGAACAGCGCCAGCCGGGCCTCGTTGAGTTCCTCGGCCGCCTGCACATCGGTGAGCGCGCGGGCCAGCGCATGCAGGTCTTCGAGCGTAATGCCCTCGCGCAGGAACGTCGCCGCGTCAGGCAAGCTGGCCAGCTTGTCCAGCGGCGTCATCGCGTTCTTTGCCCGGTACACGCGTTTGATGCGTCCTGTCTTGCCGCTAGGGGCGTGTAGGGCGATGAGCGCAAGCAACTCGCCCCAGGGAGGGAATCACCCGGCCCATTTCGTCGAGAAATTCCCGCTTGCGCGCCAGTTCAAAGCCGGTCAGCGGTGCGGGAGCTGCTCCGGATCAATGCCGAACCAGACGAACACCGCATCGGCCACTTCCTGAGTGGCGTAGCTGCGAAGACGTTTCTCACCGTCCATTGGGCAGTTCGCCGAGGATGTAACCGACATGACCACGCCACATCCGTCAACCTCGACGCCGTGGTATCAGCAAGCGACTCTTTCGCCCAGACCTGCTTTCCAATCTGATGCTGGAACTACTGCGACTTGGCCCTGAGGAACGTCAGGCGCTCGCGTGCAATTCCTCGCGCTTTTTCGCCTGGTCGCGAGCACGTTGCTCCAGCACTCTACGAACCCGCGCGAGACCGAGGTCGTGTTCATACAGGAACTCGCGATCACGGGCTTGTTGCGGCAGTGCCTCGAGGACGTAGCGATCCTGCTCCAACACGGACCAGTGCAGGCCTTCCAGGCGATTGCGATACAGGAAACGCCAGACATCGCGTTGCCAGCCCTGTACCTTGCGGGTACGCCAGAAATAGACCTGACAGTTGTGCTCGTCGACCGGCGTCGCAAAGCCGATGATGCCGAAATTGCCGCCCGGCCCATATTTTTTCTTGTACGGTATTGCCAGTTTGAGCCACATGCAGTGGGTGTCGCCGAACTCCACCCAATCGAAGTTGACGTCGCGCTGCCCCTTCTTCTCGAACACCAGTCCTGTTGGCGTCTTGCGCAACACCATCTCGGCGCGACGATCGCCTTCGGCCATGGAATGCGACACAGCGTGAAGATAGGCGCCGTGCATGGGATCCATCACGTTGTCAATTGCATAGCGGTAACTGGTCTTCCAGTGCGCCATGCACAGGAATGACGAATATTCGGCTGATGTGAGCTCTTCTGGGAGTTGCAGCGGTGCCGGAGGCACCTCCGGATCAATTCCGAACCAGACGAACACCGCGCCAGCCACTTCCTGAGTGGCGTAGCTGCGAAGACGTTTCTCGCCTTCCATTGGGCAGTTCGCCGATGCAGGAACCGACATGACAATGCCGCGTCCGTCGATCTCGACGCCGTGATACCAGCAAGCGACTCTTTCGCCCAGGTTCCAGCCCAACGACAGCCGTGCGCCGCGGTGCGGGCAGCGGTCTTCCAGTGCGTGCACGCTTCCTTTCGCGTCTCGCCACATCACCAGGTTCTCGCCCAGGCGCGTGATCCCGATCGGAGCATTGCGGACTTGCCAACTCGGGGCAACCGGATACCACAGGTCTCGCAGCCCCGTCGCAAGAATATGTTGGGCATCGGTCTCGACGGTTTCGGGAATTTGGTTCTGACTCATTTCATTCTCCTGTTACGCAGGCTGTGATCAATAACCGAGCCGCGCGATTTCAGCGCGAAATGCCTCGACGGTCCACGCCGAGCCATCGGCATTGCGGAATGCCTGGGCGTTTAGGTTCTGCACCACCTCATCTAGGCTGCTGGCGCCAGCCTCGAATGCCTTTTCGAGCGCATCGCCGAGCGCGTTCTCGTAGGTTGATGGCTCGGTGGCACGCGTCTGCCAGATGATGTTGCTGACCTGTCCAGGAATCTCGATGACGCCCTTGCCGGCGGTGTTGTTCGGCTCGGCAGCTTCCCAGGGTTTCAGGAATGGATTGAAGTTCATGATGCTTTCCTCTCTATAAATTGTTCGCTTGCAACCTGCACTTCGCGGCCGACAATACGAATGGGGTAAATTTTTAAGTCTCGGCACGGTTCACCACGGAGATGTTGGCCACTGCAGATGTCGAATACGGCGTTATGCAGAGGGCATTCGATTTCTCCGCTGTCGATGAAGCCGCTGCTCAGAATGGCGTGAGCATGCGGACAGACGTCCTCGATTGCGTAGAGCGTGCCTTCCACCTCGAAAACTCCGATCTTGGTTCCGTCAATGTCGGCGGCGATGGGGTTGTCGGGATCGACTTGGTCACGCGTTCCTACTGTGCTCCATGTTGTCATGCGGCTCCTCTCCTTTATCCACTTGCTGCGCGGCGGTGCAGGGCAGTTTGGCAACGTCCATCGCGGTGCTCTGCAGATCATCCAGGTTCGGAAACGAACCATTGGTCATCCACTTTCTTGCGACCTTGATCTCCCGGCCAGCATTGATCGCCACGACACCCTCGATGCGGTCCGACGTGCAGAAGTACATGACACGATGGCGCCTGGCAACGCTGTCTCGCTCGACGATACGCAGCCCTGGGTCGGGAGTGCCCAGAATCTGCAAGTTCTCCTCGTACTGATCCGACCAGAACCACGCCGGCGATTTGTCGTCTTGCGATCCAAGCTGCCCCAGCGCCGCGCGGGCCGCCGTGATGCCCATCCGCTGGGCGTTGTCCCAAGATTCCAGGCGACTGCGCCGTCCGTCCGATCTGAGACCGTTGGCTACATCGCCTGCGGCAAAGATGTGCGGGTCGCTGGTGCGGCAGTCAGCGTCAACGACGATTCCGTTGTCGGTGGCCAAGCCAGCGCTGGCTGCCAGGCCGCTATTGGGCTGCATTCCGATACCGACGACCAGCATGTCGCCGCGCAGGCTGTCGCCGCCATCGATGCCAAGTGTGACGCCTTGGCTGTCTGCATGCACGCCGCTCACCATAGCTCCAAGCTGAAGATCGACACCGTGCTCTTGATGCAGAGTGCGCAGGTACTCTGACACCACCGGAGGGACACTGCGCTGGCAAAGCCGTGGCACGGCCTCCACCAGGGTCACACGACGACCGCGGCTTCGTGCCGACGCGGCAACCTCCAGACCAATCCATCCCCCGCCCAGAACCAGCACGTGGCGCGCCTCGTCGAGTTGCCGCTTGATCTGCAGCGCGTCAGCGGCAGTGCGCAGAGTGTGGATCCGCGGATGGGCCGCGACGCCTTCCAGTTGCCTTGCACAGCCGCCAGTGGCGAGAAACAGGCACGAATAACTGATCTGCCCGCCATCGCTGGTGCGTACGAACCGTCCCGAACGATCGATCTGCTTGACCCGGCAGCCTGCTCTCCAATCGACAGCAAGGGATTCGAAAGTGTCGTCCCGAAACAGCGCGATCTCGTCAACAGACGTGCTGCCGAGCAACACGCTCTTCGATAGTGGCGGCCGCTCGTAGGGATGCCGGGGCTCGTCGCTCATCCAGACTATCGGACCGTCATAGCCCTCCTGGCGCAGGGTGATGACGATCCATCGCGCCGCCTGGCCACCGCCGACGACAACAAAATTGGGAACAGGTGCACGCATGGCGTTGCTCTAGTCACGCTTATCGGTGAGAAATCCGGACTGCGCACTGCGTCCCTTCTGACGGCGTGTGCGCCCGTCCAGTCCGCCATCGATCGCCCACTCGGCGAACACACTCGGCCCGGGTTCGAACTCGCGCGGAACCCATGCTGCGGTGAGCTCATCCTCGTCTGCGTAGTACTCGACCAGCGCTCCGGCGGGATTGCGGAAATACCAGAAATAGGCCGAAGAAATCGGATGGCGGCCCGGCCCGAGTTGCGTCTCCCAGCCGCACCGGCTGATGTGCAGCCCGCCGCCGAACACCTCATGGATGTCGCGCACCGTGAACGCCAGGTGGTTCAAGCCACGGCGCCCCTCCGGACTTTGCAGCAGGAACAGATCGTGGTGCCCGCCGCGCTGGGCACAGCGCATGAAGGCCCCGCGCCCAGGGTAGCGATCGGAGGTGACGAAGCCTAGCGAGGTGTAGAAGGACTCCGTCGCAGCAAGGTCTGCGACAAAGAACACAACGTGCCCGATCTCGATCGGCGTCGCGCGCTCATAGATGGGCGCCGGGTTGTCGATGCGTTCGCGCCTGTCCCAACTATTGAAGCGCGCGCCGTGGAGTTCGACCGGTTGCTTGCGCAAACATTCGAAGCACACGCGCAAGCCGTTCGGGTCGTTGCAACTGATACGAGTCGGTGTCTCGGCGAAACCCGGGCGATTCTGCATTGCTTGACGCAGCGTTTCGAGATCCTGTTGTTTCTCGACGCCCCAGACAACTTCGCGCAGGGTCGGATCGGGCTCGATGCCGGGTGCGAGGCCTTTGACTGCCGGGTCGGCGACGACGACCCGGCAGCGGTTGCGTGTTTCGAATACCAGTCGCGTTACCCCATCTTCGTGCAGGGACAGCCCCCAGTCGAGAAAGAAGCGGCGGCAGGTCGCCAGATCCGCGCAGGCGAACGTGACTTCGTCGATGCCTTCGATGGCCATGGTTTCCTCCTTGCTGTAGCGTTTCGCGGCAGGCGTTGTTGGATCAGTTCACAATGGACTTCTTGCGATCGACCTTGGACAGTGGGTGGTCCGGCGGATAAGTGGGTGTTTCCGGCTGTGTGCTCCCGATGATCACGCAAATCAGAGCCTCTTCGTCGCCGATGTTCTGCACGCCACGATAGACCCCAATGGGCCATGAAATGAGGTCGCGGTCCGACACATCCATCGACCAGTTCTCACCGTTGAGCTCGGCGATCAAGCGCACCTTTCCGCGCAGCACAAAAAATACCTCCTCGGCATCCTCATGCAAATGCAGCGGGCCTTCTGCGCCGATAGGCAAAATCATCGTCGAGAAGGTGAAGTGCTCAGCAGGCACTGTGTTGCTGTCGGCATTCACGCCGGTAGCGCCCGTCCCGACGTAGCGCATCTGCGCACGCCGGTATTTAGGGTCGTAGTCGGCTTGAAACTTCAACGCGTTCCAGTCGTACTTGCGCGTTGCGCGCATCGCAACGCGAGATTTCAGCCAGTCGGCCAGACTCATGCCCGCCGGAGGTGCGTAATGCTTGGTGTTCATCGGGTTCTCCTAAAAAGATGTCGTGCGATCCTGCAAATGTCACAGCTGCTCGTTGCGAGGTTCATTAGTTCGCCCAAGGCAGCGGCTCGGCGTTCAAACCCCAATACATGCTCTTCTGCTGCATGTATTCGAGGATCCCCAATCTGCCCTTTTCGCGGCCGATGCCACTGTCCTTATAGCCACCGAACGGCGTTGAGATGGATAGTTGCTTGTAGGTGTTGATCCACACTGTTCCAGCTTGCAGCGCCCGGCCCAGGCTCCACGCTCGCTTGTAATCCCGAGACCAGATGCCCGCTGCCAATGCATAGCTGGCATCATTGGCCTGCTCGACCAGTGCGCGCTCGTCGTCAAAGGTGATCACTGCCAGAACCGGACCGAAAATTTCTTCCTGGCACATCCGATCTGAGTTCGCTAGACCATCAATGATCGTCGGCAGGTAGTAGAAACCGTGCGTCAGTGCCACGTCGTCCGGAGTCTTTCCGCCGGTAAGCAGCCGACCTCCCGCTGACAGACCAAGTTCGACGTAACGCGCGACCGACTCGCGGTGCCGCGCAGTAATCAGCGGACCCATCTGGGTATGCGCCTCTAGGGGATCGCCGATGCGCAACGCCGCAGTGCGTTGCGTCAGCAGTTCAAGGAATCGTTCGCGGATCTGCCGTGCGACGAATAGCCGAGATCCCGCGATGCACGATTCACCCGAGGAACTGAAAATTCCATACAGCACGCCGTTGACCGCGTGGTCCAGGTCAGCGTCCTCAAGCACGATGGTCGGCGACTTGCCCCCAAGCTCGAGCGATACGGGCATCATCTTGTCGGCCGCGACATGTGCGATATGACGACCGGTGGCCGTGCCGCCAGTGAACGACACGCGTCGCACGAGTGGGTGGCGCACCAGCGCATCACCGACCAAAGACCCCGGGCCTGCCAGTACACTGACCAACCCCTTGGGAACACCGGATTCCTCGCAGATGTGCGCCAGTTCAAGTGCCAGAAGGGGCGTGACTTCGGCCGGCTTCATGATTACCGCATTGCCCGCAGCCAATGCCGGAGCCAGCTTTTGCGCTTCGCTCGCGATAGGCGAGTTCCAGGGGGTTATGGCGGCCACCACGCCCATGGGTTCGTGCACGCTCATGGTCAGATAGTCGCCACGCGCCGGAGGGATCGTGCCTTCCAGAGTCTCGCAGGCTGCGGCGAAGAACTGAAACGTGGCGGCCGCGCTCATCACCAGAGCGCGTGTTTCCTGGATCGGTTTGCCGTTATCCAACGTTTGGCGTCGAGCCAGTCCCTCTGCCCGTTCGCTGATCGTTGCGGCGATGCGCAGTAGTACCCCGGAACGCTCGTGCGGCTTGCGCTGTGCCCAGCCACTGTTGTGGAATGACTGGTCGGCACACGCAACGGCTTCTGCGACGTCATCCAGCGATGCTGCACGTAGCTTGGCGATCGGCTCACCCGTGGCCGGATACAGACTGTCGTAAACATCGCCACCACCGGAACGCCAGGTGCCTGCAATGCAGATTGGAGTGATTTCAGAGATTGACATGGTTCGTTGGATTCGTGGCCTAGATCGAGATAGAGTTGACCCGGTTGACCAGCGCGCGCACCACGCTGTAGACGGTCAACGCGGAGGTCTTGGGGTTATCTGGCAGCGGGCGGCCGCGCATGGTCAGCGAGAAGGAGCCGAAAGTACCGCTTGCATCAACCTGATGCACGTTCTCATACAGGGTCGGGTCGGCGTAGAGATCGACCCGCGTAGCTCGCATGCCCAGTCCTGCCAGAGAAATCGTTGCCGCGACGTTTGCGTTTTTCGGGTACAGCGCCGCGGCATCCCGCGCCGAGCCAGAGAAGAGCAACTTGGGCGCTTTCAGAGCGGACAGGTCGCACAGTTCCTGAGCAGGCGTTCCGGCCCACGCCAAGGGTGGTTTTCGTCCGACGTAGCGAACCGAACTCAAACCGCCAAGGCGTGCTGCGGCCAGGGCATCGATGGCGCCGATCGCACCTGGCAGAAGTTGCACCTGCGTTTGTCCAGCGGCTGCGGCTTGTTCAAGCTCGTCGACAAGGCCATCCTCGCTGAGCGCGCCGACTGAAACAACGAGGCATGGGATGCCGCGGCGCAGACTGGGAAGGACATGCTGACGGATCGCTCCGTGGCCAGCGCATTCCACGACCAGATCGGGCAAGGTGCCGGTTCCGTCAAGAGTGCTGATCAGACGGGCCGCAGGAGCATACTGGGCTGTCAATGCGCGGGCGTGTTCCATCGCCGCGGCGTCGGTTGATATGACCATGGAGGCGACCCGAATGCCGTCATGTTCGGCCAAGCAGCGCAGCACACCAGCGCCGATGCCTCCGCATCCAATGAGGGCAATCTTGATCATGTTCATTTCACGCTACGGCCACTGGTGCTGCCTGCTCAGTCTTGATCGGAGGTCCAGCGAAGGCGTCCCGGAAGGGGCCGATCGCAAGCATGTCAACTTCGATGAGTACCGGCTGCTCGTAGCCCCGGCTGCCTGCGAGTGCTTCGGCGATGTGATCGATGCCCTCGATGCGGTGATACCGCAGGCCCATGGCGCGCGCGAGCTGCGCGTAGTCGGGTGTGTGCAGGTCGACGTAGCAGCGGCGACCGCCGTATGTTGCATCCTGAATGTTCTTGATCACCCCATAACCGCGGTCGTTCATCAGCAGGATCACCAAATTCGCGCGCTCCTGCACGGCAGTCGCGAGTTCGCCAACGTTCAGGATGAAGCCGCCGTCGCCGGCCAGGCACCAAGTCTTGCGACCGGTGCCATATGCGGCGGCGCCGATGCTGGCGCCAATGGCCATGGCCAAGCCCTGGCCGATGCCTCCTCCCACTGCATGCACGCCAGCGTCGGGCTGGAACAAGGCCAGCTCGCGATTGCCCCAGGTGCTGTTGGAAATTGTGACGTCGCGCACCCAGTTGAAGCTGCGTCCAATTGCCTGCTGCAGCGCGTCGACGAGTGCAGTGTATGGGCCGATCCCTTTGCGAAGCGCGCTGCTAGCACGACTGCGCGTGGCCTCGATGTCGGTGTCGAGTCCGGGATCGATGTGCATCTGGCCCTCAAGTTGGTCGGCGAGGGCGTCAAGTGCGAGCGCAGCATCGGCATAGATGAACTGACGGCTGGCATAGCAACGCCCATCCGCGGATGGATCGGCGTCGATGCGGTAGAGATTCTCGGGTAGCTTGAGCTGATATTTGAGGGTCTCATTGCTGCGCAGACGCGTTCCCACGACAAGCATTGCATCGCAGCTAGCGTAGAAGTCCTCGACAACTTTGGACTGGGTATAGGCGCCTAGCGAACGGGGGTGATCTTCCGGCACGATGCCACGGCCCCGGGTTGACGTGACCACGCCGAAACCCATGGCCGTCAGCCGAGCGACCTGGGCGACGGCCCCACGAGCCCCACCGCCGAGCCACAGGATTGGGCGCCTAGCCTGTTTCAGCACTGCGGCAAGCCGCTCGATGGAGCGGGGCTCTGGCCCGCAAGGCACGACTGGCAATGGCTCGAGATCGTCTGGAAGCTCGATCAGCATGCCCTGGATATCGATCGGCACTTCGACGCTGACCGGTCCGCTGGGCGCAGCTAGAGCAGTCTGGATCGCCTGCCGGAAGGTGGCGACCGCAGTATCTGCGCTGCGCACGCGAAATGCATCCTTGGAAATCGCGCGAAGCATAGCGAGTTGATCCGGCGCCTCGTGGATATAGGCCAGGTCGCGATCCAGGTAAGGTGTCTCGATCTGCCCGGTGATGTGCAACAGCGGCGTGCCGGCGGTCAACGCTTCGACCATTGCACCGGCAGCGTTGCCCGCTGCAGTGCCGGTGCTAGTGATCGCAACTCCCAGTGTGCCTGAGCTCCGTGCACAAGCGTCTGCCATGTTGGTTGCGCCGGCCTCACCGCGTGCGGATACAAAGCGGATCCGGCCGCGCACATGGATGGCGTCGAGGACTGGCATGTTGTGGATGGAAATGACTCCGAATGCAACGCGTACTCCGCTGCGCTCAAGCAGCGCGGCGATAGCGTGCCCTACGGTGATTTTTTCTTTCATGTCAGTTTGTCCTCGTAGCGATAGGGTCTTGGGTTGCTCAGAGATGCCTGGCGAGGCCACCAGATAGGTCGACCGATGCACCCGTGGTGTAGGAAGACAGACTGGTTCCCAGGAACAGGATGGCCTGGGCAGCCTCCTCTGGCCTGCCCAGCCGTCCGAGGTGGATGCCCTTGCGCTGCGCTAACGCAAGGCTCCACTGTTCCCAACTCAAGTCTCTTTCCTCGCGCGCTGCGTAGCGGCGCCGCCATTGCCCGGACTCGACCAGCCCGATCAGAATCGCATTGACGCGCACGCCCTTCGGGGCGAATTCCACCGCCATCGAGTGCATCAGGCTCAAGGCGCCAGCGCGTGCTGCGGAGGTCGCGACCATGTGCGGCTCGGGTTGAAGCGCGAGCAGCGAGCTGACACAGACGATCGCCGCAGCGTCGCTGCGCTCTAGCATCGGTAGGAATGCACGCGTCGGGTGGATCAGCGAGAACAGCTTGAGATCGAATTCCTCTCGCCAACTGGCATCGCTGGTGCCGGCAAATGTGGAAACCCGGCCCTGTCCGGCGTTATTGACAAGAGTGTCCAGGCCACCGAATACCTGCTGCGTCGCCGCGGCAAAGCCCAGCATCTGTTCCGAGTCTGTGACGTCGGCACAGTGCGCATGGATGCGACCGCTCGGGAACTTCTCGCGCAAGTCGGCTACGGCCGCATCCAGGCGTGCCGCGTCGCGGCCGCAGATAGACACGGCGGCCCCAGCCTGCAGGAAAAGCTGGGCAGTGGCCAAGCCAATACCGGAACTGCCACCGGTTATCGCGGCTACCCGGTTGGAGAGATCAATCTGGAACAACGTGCTCTCCATGATCAAGCTGCGTTCGCGCCAGCGACAGCGGGGTCGTCGCCGTCCAGGTGGATGCGCTTCTGGTCAAAGTTCATCAGCGTCGACAACTGGGTTGCCGCGCCGATCACGCTGGCGACGAGTCCGCTGCGGCGCTCCTGAGGGATCGTTGCACCCGGAACCGTCAGGCCGAGCGCAGCCACGACATGCCCGGTTTCGCCGAACACTGGCGCAGCGACCGTCGAAATATGAGCCTCGAAGAAGGCCTCTGCCATCACGTAACCTCGTGTGCGGGCGCGCTGTACTGCATTGAACAGTTCCTCTGTGTTGCACGGCGTGTTCGGGCTGATCGATTCCAGACGCGGCTCGGGATACAGAGTCTTGAGTTCCGACAGCGACAGATCACCCAGCAGGATGTGGCCGAGCACAGTCGCGTGCGCGGGAAGGCGGGTGCCGATGGACACCGAGCTAGCGAATGGAGAGGGCGAGGCCGCACGCACGATGTAGACGATGTCGCGCTTGTCTCGAACGACCAAGTTGGTCGAGTAGGCGGTTTCGTTGCGCAGACGCTCGACGATCGGACGCCCGAGCTCCGTGATAGTCAACGAGCCCAGATATTCGAAGCCCAGTCGCAGCACCGCAAGCCCCAGGGCGTATGCACGGCCGTCATCGGTACGCTCGACAAAGCCCATCTTTTCGAGGGTGACGAGCAGACGAAATACCGTTGAGCGGGGCACGCCGAGCCGACGCGCCAGTTCGGGAGCCGTCAGGGTTGGTGTATTGCGGCTGAACTCACCGAGGATACGCAGCCCGCGCTCCAGGCCTGGCACCGTGTAACGATCGAAATCTTGTTCAGTCATGGTCGTGGTTGTCGATGGAACGCAAAAAAGTCAGCACAGCGGCGTTGAATGGATCGGGGGCCTCGACATAGCAGGCGTGGCCGACACCAGGGAGGATTTGAAGCGTGGTGTTCAACAGGTTGGCCACACCGGTGCATGCCTGCACGGTAGTCACAGTATCGGCAGCGCCGCAGAGGACGGCCACCGGGGCACGCAGACGCGGCAAAGTATCTTCCAGCACTGCGTGACTCAGAAGGTAAGCGGCCTGTCGATAGCCGATCGGCGTGATCTGACTCATGTTTTCGCGCACGCGCTGCAGCACGGCTTCGTCTGCGCCAGGGGCGCACAGTCGCAAGGCGCGCGTGGCCGCCAGGCCGTCTATGCCTAACGCAGTGAGCGTGTCGACACGCTCGAGGTAAACCGCATCCCGCCGCGATGCATCGCTTGCACCGTAGCCCCTGGCGGGGCTGGCCAACATCAGGCTACGGGCGTCCGCGTCATGACGGGCGGCCCACGCAGCAGCCATGATTGCTCCCAGCGAGTGCCCGACGATGTGCGGCCTGGTGATGCGCAAAGTTTTCAGAAAGTCCGCGAGCGCATTGGCGTAGTCCTGCGCGAGCGGCTTCGTTGTTGCTAGTGGCGCGGAGCGCCCATAACCCGGGGCATCCCAAGCGATCACCCTGTATGTCCGAGACAGTTGCGCAAACTGCGCCTGCCAAGCCTCGGCGCAGGCGCCGATGCCGTGAAGCAATACCAGCGGCTCCCCGGAGCCCGCCTCCAGGAAGCTGATCGACCCGTGCAGGCATTCGACTTCGCGGCGTTCCAACATTGTGGCAATCATCACAGCTATCCTGTTCGCGTCTATTCAGTAAAACAACAGTTCATTTGTTGATATTTTTATCTGTGCGAAATTGCAAGTCAACCGGGTTGTCAGCGTTTTTACTAGTGATTTCCCTAATGTTAACGTGATGAGTTCGGATTAGAGTGGCGATGTGTGATTTACCAGGAAGACAATGTTTCATGAAAACAGTTGCTGACAAGCCACACACGCAGCTGCAAGGTGCAAGCGATGTGCGCAATGTCCACTCTGTGTTGCAGGCCGAAGCGCCAGTGCTGGAGTTCCGCGAAGTGGCCAAGGCATTCGCCACGCGCGAGCACCCGGATCGCCCCTTCGCGGTGCATGGCGTGTCGTTCTCGATCCGGCGCGGAGAGGTTGTCTCCATCATCGGCCCGTCCGGCTGTGGCAAGAGTACGTTGCTCAACATGGGTTCCGGTCTGTACCGGCCGACGATAGGTGGCGTGCTCGTCGATGGCGACTTAGTGACCAAACCTGTACGCAAGATTGCCTTCATGTTGCAGAAGGATCTGTTGATGCCCTGGCGCACCATCCGGGCCAATGTGGAGCTGGGTTTGGAGATAGCGCGGGTGCCCGCTGCGACACGCCGTCAGGTTTCTGCCGGTTTGCTCAAACGTTGCGGTCTCGCCGATTTCGCCAACAGCTACCCCTATCAGTTGAGCGGGGGGATGCGACAGCGCGCGGCGCTAGCGCGCACGCTGGCCATCGATCCGGAGGTCCTGCTGATGGATGAGCCGTTTTCGGCGGTTGATGCGCAGACCAAAATGACACTGCAGCAGGACTTGGCACGCGAGTTGGCTCAACGCGACAAGACTGCGCTACTGATTACTCACGACATTGTCGAGGCCATCGCTTTGTCTGACCGTGTGCTGGTGATGAGCGCTCGGCCGGGGCGCATCGTCGCGGAAATCCCGATCGGCCTTCCGATGCGTGACAACCCCTTGCAGCGCCGCAGGCTCGCCGAAGTAGGGCCACTGGTGGCGCGACTGATGGATCTGCTGCACATCGGCGAGGAATGACCTCGTGAGGGCCGAGAAATCAATTTTCAAGGAGAGAGTGATGCAATTCAGATTTTTGCGACTGTTTGCCCAAAGCACGGCGTTGCTGCTTTGCACGCTGTGCGTTCTCGCAGCGCCGGCGAACGCCACGGAACGAACCGTGACCTACATGCTTCCTGCGCCGACGACGCTTCCGGCGTTCGCGCCGTGGATGGTCGCCCAGGGCATGGGCTACTACGCGCAGGAAGGTCTGCACGTGACGTTCATCAGCGGACAGGGAGGTGTTGATGTCGCCAAGCAGGTCGGTGCGGGCAACGTCCCGATGGGCGGCGCCATTGGTGATACGCCAATCATCGTGCGTGCCAACGGCATTCCGGTGAAGGACGTCGCGATCCTCGGCCACGGTTCGCTGACTCTGATCGCAGTGCGAGCAGGCACGGGCATCACGACGGCTGCGCAACTCAAGGGAAAGACCGTTACCGTGATGTCCTACGTGGATACCACGTACTACTCGTTGCTGGGCTGGCTGAAGAAGGCCGGCCTGTCAAAGAGCGACGTAAGCATCCAAGCGGCCGGACCGGTCGGCGTCTGGCAAGCACTGGTGAGCAAGCGTGCCGACGCGATGGCTGCCGTTCCAGAGTGGGTGGTATTTGCCGAGGCGGCAGGTGCGAAGGTGGACGTGCTGCCGCCGCAAAAAGGTTTCCAGAGCATGGCGCAGTCGATCATTGCGTCCGACAAAATCATCAAGGATGACCCCAGGCTGGTGCAGAGCTTCGTTACCGCCACGCTGCGCGGCATGAAGCTGATCATGTCCGATCCAGAGAAGGCGATCGATGCCTACGTCAAGGTCGTTCCCTCCTACGCCGACAAGAAAGCCACGCTAGCCAAGATCTTTGCCCTTTACACAAAGTATGTGTATGTCTCTCCGCAGAATGCGGGCGTGATCGACGCCAAACGCCTAGGCGCGATCGAAAAGTTCTACGTCAACGAGGGCATCGTGTCTCGAGCAGTGCCGCTTGACGAGCTTTACACCAACAAGTTCGTGCAGCACTGACTCAACGGGGTGTCGACGATGCGAAACGATAAGCTCCTGTCGATCATCGGCAGCCTGCTACTTCTGGTCGCCTTTCTGGCTGCCTGGCAATGGCTGCCGGGGCTGATGAAAGTCCCTCCCTACATCTTGCCTAACCTGTCACAGACTATTGCTGCGGGTCACGGGCTGTGGACTTCTGGCGGCCTGCTGATGAACACCTGGATCACCGCGCTGGAGATTGTCGCCGGCTTCGTCCTCGGTTCGCTGCTAGGCGTATTCATCGGCGTCATCCTCGGCCTGTCAAGCGCTGCCGAGGCGGTGCTGTCGCCTTACATCCTGGCGTTGCAGATCGCACCCAAGGTTGCATTCGCGCCGCTGTTCGTGATCTGGTTCGGCTTCACGGTCTACCCACGGATTCTGGTTGCAGTGTTGATCGTTTTCTTTCCCGTATTGATCAATGTGTTGATCGCGATGAAGAACACTGATCCGGACATGATCAATCTGGTGCGTACCCTCAACGGATCGCGTCTGACCGTGTTTCGATTAGTGGAATTTCCAGCGGCGCTGCCCGCTCTGTTTTCTGGTTTGCGCATCGGCTCGACGTTGGCGGTCATCGGTGTCACGGTCGGCGAATTGGTGGGCGGCAACCAAGGCCTCGGCGTGTTGCTTGTGCAGGCCCAAGGACAGGGTGATACCGCTGCGGCGCTTGTGACCATCGTGATGCTCACCCTGATCGGAATCCTCGCCTACGGCGTTGTGGTGTATGTCGAGGGCCGGGTGTTGCACTACATACCGCGCGCATCAAAGGTACAAGCATGAGCGGCCAACCACAATGGCTGACCGGGCGACGCGTCCTGATCACTGGGGGCGCGCGAGGACTCGGCGCCGAGTTTGCAAGATCGTTCGGCGCACTTGGCGCCGAGATCGTGATCGCTGATGTCCGCATCAAGGAGTTGGAAGACACTGCGCGGTCCCTATGCGCCAGCGGCCTGAGGGTGCACGCGGTGCATGTTGACCTTGCTGACCCCGATTCGATCACCGAATGCGTGCGAGACAGCGTAAACCTGCTTGGAGGACTCGATGGCTTGGTCAACAACGCAGCGATCACCGATTCTGGTGGCCGCAGAGCGGACGGGCTTGACGTGCAGACCTGGGATCGCGTGTTTCAGGTCAACGTTCGAGGGATGTGGCTGATGACCCGGGCTTGCCGCCCGGCGCTGGCAGGCAGCGGCCGGGGAGCGGTGGTCAATATCGCGTCCGACACCGCGCTGTGGGGGGCGCCCAAGTTGCTCGCCTACGTCGCCAGCAAGGGGGCGGTGATCGCGATGACGCGGGCACTGGCTCGTGAGTACGGTGAAGACGGCATCAGTGTCAATTCGGTGGCCCCCGGTCTGACTGAGGTCGAGGCTACCCAATACGTGCCGCAGGCGCGGCATGTGCATTACCAAGACAACCGTGCATTCCGCCGCGGGCAGCTTCCCGCCGACGTGAGTGGCGCAGTGGCGTTCTGCCTGAGCGATCTGTCGCGATTCATCACCGGCCAACTGATCGTCGTCAACGGCGGATTCTTGATGTACTGACCCTTACAAATCGGATGGAGATGACATGTTGAAGAAGACTGCAATCCTCGTGGCATCCCTTTGCATCGCCGGCCCAGCCAGTGCGCAAAGTGGTGTCAACCTTTACGGCGTCATTGACATGGGGGTTGCGCATTTCGCAGGGGGCGCTTTTGGCCCCACCACCATGCTGGCTTCCGGCTACCAGGCGTCCGACCGCATTGGCATTCGCGGCAACGAGGCACTTGGTGGCGGACTCAGCGCGTACTTCCAAGCAGAGACTGGCTTTTGCGGCAACGGTTCGCCGCAGGCCGGTAATATGAACATCGGCGTTCCGCTCGGCGCAGCCAAGGCAGGATCAGGGCAGTTCTGCACGGGTGGCGGATTCATGCAACGCACCAGCTACTTGGGCCTACGCGGCTCTTTCGGCAGCGTTCAAGCCGGCCGGATGTACTCGCAATCATTCTTCATCGCAGCGGAGGCCGACCCATTTGGCGCATGGGTGCAGAACATGTTGTTCCCGGTGCCTTACTTCCGCTACAGCCAAGCGGTGCAGTATGCATCGCCAAACTTCGGAGGATTGAGCGGCGTGGTGCAGTACGCCTTTGGCGGCCAGCCTGGCAGCACCACTGCTGGCTCAGGCTACGACCTGGCGTTGCACTATCGCAGTGGGCCTGCGGGGCTCGCGCTGGGCTACTTCAACAACAGGCCAGTCGCCGCGACGTCAACACCGACGGTGCCGGTGTATGGCGACGACAAGTTCGTGCAACTGGCGGGATCCTACGACTTTCACGTGTTAAAGGTAATTGGCTATCTGTCGAAGATGAGCAGCGCCAACGGCCTGGCGATCAACACCGGGGCGGCATCGAAGAATGCGCATATTTGGGCGCTTGCTGTCAACGCTCCTTTGCCTGCAGGATCGCTGATGGCCTCGTATTCGGTCTTCCACGATACCGACAACTCCGCTCGAGACGCGAAGCAGTACACCCTGGGTTACGTCTATCCATTTTCGCGCAGCACCAATCTGTACGTTTCCTACGCCCATATCACGAACAATGCGCAGCAGACGTTCGCGGTGGCCGATGCGACCGACTTCGGCTTCGCGCCCAAGCCGGGCAACAGTTCCTCCGGGTTCGCGGTGGGCATCAAGCATTCGTTCTGACAAGCGGGCTTGTCTGCACATGACTGCGATCGACGAGCGCGATTTGCGTCTGGTGGCCGAATCGGCCCCCCGAGTTCGTAAAGATTCGGTGAAGACGTCGAGCAGTGACCGCCGCAAGATGGCGGCATAGTCGCGACGCAGCGGGTACAGCCAGATGTCCTTGATAGGCAGCGCCTGTTGGTGCGAGATGCTCTTTTTGCCGCGGCCGGTTGTTTTGCCCACGAGGATCCAGTTGGCTGCCTTGTAGCAGGTGCCTTTGTGCCGGGGGTTTTCGACGAAGGTCTCCAGCAGCACGGGCTGGTAGCCGTAGCGCTGCTGCCAGTCCTTGGGCAGGCGGCGTGCGGCGATGGCCAGGATCTTCGAGGCGAGCCCCTTGGACTGCACCCACGGCAGGACCAGGAAGCGCGTGTTGTTGACGATGCGCTGCAGGTTGTTCTGCCGCTGCTCATGGTTCCAGCCGATGAAGCGCTCGCGATCGGCCAGCGTCCAGGCGCTGGCGCCGAAGCTGAGCAGGGCCACGAGCTGATCGCCAGCGCCAGCGTAGACGTTGTAACGGATCTGGCTCCCCGACATGGGCGTGTATGGGGTTCATCGACCGATGACGAAACTGCTCTGGACGATTTGAAGGACAACAGCCCGGCCATCGCTTACTGGCGCGCGCGCATAGCCAGTGGTCAGGCGCGCGCGATCTACAAGGGCCGCGGCGCAAGCGTCGAGTGGGCGTAGTTCAGGGTGAACGGCGTAGCGCTTCGATGGCTGCCTCCGCGAGCAGACGATTCTTCTGCGTCGTGACTAGTCTTGCGTGCCTGATGATGGCTATCGGAACCAATTGGGAGCCTTCTTCGAGGAGATCTTTCGCGGCCCACATCACCGCGCGCCGCGTCTTTCTTTCGTTGATTCGCCTGATCAGTTCCAGCAGTCTGGGACACTTCGCGATGACGTCCTGGGTTCTGGACATCGTGAGACCGGCGATCGGTGCGAGCAGCCCGGCGTGCATGCGCTGCGGGCGCTTTTCGTTTCTCAGGGCCGTGAACAGGGCCCTTGAGACGGCATTTTCTTGCTCGAGTCGCAGTTGTCGCCGGCGCTCTGCTGCACGAACCTTCCGAGCCGCTGCCACTTCGCGTACGACGCCGTCGCGCCACTCGGAGTCGCGCAATCCAGCGCGAATCCATGGCCCGACTTTTTCAAATTGACGCGCTGTTGGTGACTTGGAGGCGAATCTCGCCATCACGGCTTGTCGATCCTCGGCGACGGAGGGAAGCGGCACGCCGAGGCTTCTTCCGGCAATCGAATGTATCCAGCCTGCGTCACGCAGCCGCAGTAACCAGTAGAGTTGTGGACACTGCAGGCTCATGGCCGAGCAAGCGCTTGTAGGTTGCGCTTTGTGCAAGCGAGTGAATTCCATTCTGGCACGTTCGAGCGAGATCGCGGCCGCCGGCTGACCCTCGTGCCGAAGAAGCGGATCGCACGACCTAGCTGCATCACCGACTTGCTCGAACGTCCACTCCATCGCCGTGAACAGTGCGCAGAACTCGGGGGCCCTGAAGCACGCGACCGTTGTACGCAGGCGCAGAAAGACGCCGATCTCGCTATTGACCCTCAGAATGCGCAACCCCTGGCGTTCGTCCCAGTCGCCGTAGGCTTCGTGCAGCACCGACTTCGCATCGCCGGTGAAGCGCCCTGGTTTTGCGCCTTCAGCGGCCGTGGTTCGCAGCAGAGATAGCGCCTGATCGCGAGTCCAACTGGGCGTGCCATAGTGCAGCACCTGAGTGGCGAATTGGGCCAGATCCCTCAGCGCGGGGCGAGCCGGCAACATTTGCGGGTCCGAGCCTGCTAGGCGCTGCCCGCACTGGCAGCGCAGCGACAGCGGAGGCAGTAGGCGCCTCAAATATGGCGCGACGATGGTCTCACAATGCTCGCACGCGACTTGTAGAAAGCAACCGTGCGCCGCGCACACGAGCGAGACCGGCAATTGGTGCGAGCGATGGTAGTAAGGCTCACCCACCGATGCCATATCCAGTCTTGTCCAACGAGGTATGAGCCTGGAGACGGAGCCACGATTCCACCGAGGTGTGAGCCTGAAGGAGGGTGGGAGAGGCGGTTGAGCGGCTGATGGGCAGCGCGCCGGCGCGGCGCGTCGATCATTCTGGGGATGGTG
>DAIAZB010000270.1 GCA_027443745.1 Thiomonas sp.
CACGCGGCCCTGGCGGTTGGGCAGATGTTCTAGGCAGGCCTCCAGCACGGCGAAGAACTGTTCGCGCTGCAGTTCGTTGCAGGGATCGGCCCAGCGATCGGGCAGTTCGCGGAAATGGCCGTCGTGCTTGTACACGCGCGCATCGAGTTCATTTTCGCCGGCATCCGCCGGTTCCGGCACGGCGGGTTCGCGCGCGCGCTGCCGCAACTGGTCCAGCACCTTGTGCTTGAGGATGCCGACGACCCAGGTCTTGAACTGCGCGCCGCCGCGGAAGCCGGACGCGCCCTGCAGCACAGCCAGCACAGTTTCGGAGACGGCGTCCTCGGCCCAGGCGGGGTTGCGCAGCTGCAGCCGGGCCAGGCGCAGCAGGGTCGGGCGCAGCGCCTCGATCTGGCGGCCCAGCGCGGACAGGTCGATGGCGGACTGGGATTCCGGGTTCATCACGCGGACTCGTCGGGATGGTGGTTAAGTGGCGCTGGGAGTGTAAGGAATCCGGGCCTGGCGCGACTCAACCCCCGGCGACGCATTGTTTCACCAAGTGCCGAGCCTATCCATGGCGCCCCCGGGCGTTCCACGGATCGACCTCCCAACACCATTTCCCAGAGGAAATCGACATGAACAAGCAGCATCTCCTGAGCATTGCCGCCGCCTCTTTGCTTGCCGCTGGAGCGCTGGCCACGGCGCCCGCCGCGCACGCGGACACCTTGGGCAAGTGTTTCGGCATCGCCACCGCGCACCACAACGACTGTGCTGGCATCTCTGGCCTGCATTCCTGCAAGGGCCAGAGCCCGAACAACTACAACCCGGGCGATTTCCGCGTGGTGCCCACCGGCACCTGCGAAAAGATGGGCGGTCTGGACATGGCCCGGGCCCAGGCACTGCTGAAGAACCCGGCCGAGGTCAAGGCGTTCGAGGCCAAGATGGCGGCCAAGGCCAGGGGCTGATCGGTAGCAGGCGCGCCGCGCGCGTCGTGCCCGCGTGGCACGCGGGCGCGGCGCCATTGTGCAACGCGCGCGTCCGGGGTTGCCGGCGCGCGCATTCGCGGGAATGGCAGGTCCATGAACATCCAGTCCGCGGCGCGTGCCGGCATCGGCCTGCGCCAGCCGCATTACCGGGCATTTCGGGAAGACTGGCCGGCGGTCGGCTTCGTCGAGGTGCATTCCGAGAATTTCTTCAACCCGCACGACGCCGCCGCGCAGGTGCTGGCGGCGGTGCGCGCGGAGTACGCGGTGAGCCTGCACGGTGTGGGTCTGGCGCTGGGCTCGGCCTGCGGCCTGGATCACGATCATCTGGCGCGGCTGGCCGCGCTGGTGACGCGCACCGAGCCGGCGCGCGTTTCCGACCACGCCTGCTTCGCGCGGGCGGCCGGACCCGACGGCGCCATCGTCCACGCCAACGATCTGCTGCCGGTGGTCTTCACGCGCGGCACGCTGGCGATTTTCTGCGCCAACGTGCAGCGCGCGCAGGAGTGCCTGCGGCGGCCGATCCTGGTCGAGAATCTCAGCAGCTATCTGGATTTCGCCGAACGCGATTTCAGCGAGCCCGGATTCTTCGCCGAGCTGACGCGCCGCAGCGGCTGCGGCCTGCAGCTGGATGTCAACAACCTGATGGTGAATGCGCTGAACGCCGGCGTGGACGATGCGCTGGCCGCCGTGTGCGCCTGGTTGGACGAACTGGCGCGCGGCATGCCGGCCGGTGGCATCGGTGAGATGCATCTGGCCGGACACAGCCGCCAGCCGGGTCTGGTGATCGACGATCACTCGTGCGTCGTGTCGGCGCCGGTGTGGCAGGCGTATGCGCATGCGCTGCGCCTGTTCGGACCGCTGCCGACGCTGCTCGAGTGGGATACCGAGTTGCCGGAACTGGGCGTCCTGCTGGGCGAGGCGGCCAAGGCGCAGCGTCTGCTGGACGCCGAAGCCGCGGCGCGCGCGGGTGCCGCGCGCCAGGCGGAGCCCGTGGCATGAACGGCCAGCCGACCGTGCGCGATGCGGCATTGGCTGCGCGAGAGGACGCAGCGGAAGCGCTCCGCCAGCAGACGTTGCTGCAGGCGCTGTTTGCGCCGCTGCCCGGCGCCGCGCCACCGGCCGCGCTGGGCGTGATCCAGCAGGGTGCGCGCTGGGCGGC
>DAIAZB010000271.1 GCA_027443745.1 Thiomonas sp.
GGAATCGGGATGCCGATGGTGCCGCTGAAGCGGTCGGTGTCGGTCGGGTTGCAGCACACCGAGGGGGAGGTCTCGGACAAGCCGTAGCCCTCGCAAATGGCGCAGCCGGTGCGCTCCAGCCATGTGCGCGCCACCGCTTCCTGCACCGCCATGCCCCCGCCCAGCGAGTTGAACAGGTGCTTCCAGTTCACCTTGTCGAAGTCCGGGTGATGGGCCAGGGCGTTGAACAGGGTGTTGACCGCCGGGAAGGAATGGATGTCGTAACGCGCCAGTTCCTTGAGCGTGCCGGGAAGATCGCGCGGGTTGGGAATGAGGATCATCATGCCGCCCTGCTCCGCCGACAGCAGCATCACCACCGTGAAGGCGAAGATGTGATAGAGCGGCAGCGCGCAGACCGTGTTGATCTGGGTGAGGCCCGGGTGCTTGCGCAGGGACGGCTGGTTCCAGGCGGCCGACTGCAACACATTGGCGATGAGATTGCGGTGCGTGAGCGTGGCCCCCTTGGACACCCCGGTGGTGCCGCCGGTGTACTGCAGCACGGCCACGTCCTCGGCCTGAATCGTCGGCGGCGCAAAACGCAACCCGCCTCCTGCCGCCAGGGCCTTGGCGAACTTCACATGGCCGGGCAGACTCCACCGCGGCACCAGCTTCTTCTGGTGCCGCACCACATAATTGACGATGAGCCCAAGTGGAAAGCCCAGCATCTCGCCCATGCTGGCCACGACCATCAGGCGCAGGGCGCCACGGTCGGCGACCTGCTCCAGCGTGTGCGCGAAATTCTCCAGAATGACCATGGCGACGGCGCCGCTGTCGCGCAGCTGGTGTTCCAGTTCGCGCGGGGTGTAGAGCGGGTTGACATTCACCACCACCAGGCCGGCGCGCAGGATGGCGGCCACGGCCACGGGGTATTGCGGCACATTGGGCATCATCACCGCGACGCGGTCGCCCGGCTTCAACCCCTGGGTCTGCAGCCAGGCGGCGAAGGCCGTGGAAGCAGCCTCCCACTGCGCGTAACTGGTACGCCTGCCCATGAAGGCGAACGCGGGCCGTTCGGCGTTGGCGGCAAAGCTGTGCTCCAGCAGTTTGGCGAGCGAGCCGTAGGTGCCGGGGTCGATCTCGGCGGGCACGCCCGCAGGGTAATGCGCAAGCCAGGGGCGATCCATCATCCAGTCTCCTTTGATGTGCGGGCGGGCGCTCGGCTCGACGATGCGGGAGCATCCCGCGAAAAACGAACGACCGTTCTATATTTCCCGCGAGAATAGCGCGAGGCCAGACTTTTGACCAGTCCGCGTCCGCACGCCAACGTGCTGCAGACCGGCCTCGGGCCGGAAGGCCGAACCCGTGGGAAGTCGCTGGGTCGGGGCCGCTCAGGTCTCGGAAATCGTGATGGTGGGAAACTTGGTGGAGTAGTCTTTCGCCCGTTGCGCCACCTTCACCGCCACCTTGCGGGCAATGGCCTTGTATTCCAGGGCCGCCGCGCCTTCGGGGTCGGCCACCACGCTGGGGCGACCGCTGTCGGCCTGTTCGCGGATGCGCAGGTCCAGCGGCAGGCTGCCGAGCAGCTCCACGTCGTAGTCGCCCGCCATCTTCGCGCCGCCGCCCGCGCCGAAAATGTGCGAACTGTGGCCGCAGTTGGGGCAGACGTACACCGCC
>DAIAZB010000272.1 GCA_027443745.1 Thiomonas sp.
AGCTGAAACCGGCGCTTTCAGTGACACTGACCTCGCCAACCTCTGGCAGGCGCTACAGCAAATGTGGGATCACGACCGCTCGGCCTCCAAAGGCGTCATGGCCTGCCGTGGCCTCTATGTCTTCAAGCACGTCGGCACCGACAGCGACGAATCGCAGCGCGTGCGGCAAGCCATGCTGGGCTGCGCCCCGGCGCAGCGCTTGCTGGACTTCTCCACACCAGCACGCAAGATCGACAACGCCATTATCGAGATCACCCACCGAGAAGCCTTGTCAGGCTCGCCGCGAACTTTCGCAGACTATGTCGTGACCGTGCATCGCGGCCGCCTGCCAAAGGGTGTCGAACTCATCGCCAACTGACGGGCTTCCTCAAGCGTCGAGTCGTCCACATGGTCCAGACTCTGCGGACGACATAGCGCTTGTTGTACGTTCCAGCGAGCATCGTTGACAATGGAAAATCGCTCAATTCGCTGAATGCAAGGAGGTCCACCATGACCGACATCCATTTCGTCATCGAAGAAGCCCCGGAAGGCGGCTACATCGCCCGGGCCGTGGGCGAGGACATCTTCACCGAGGCCGACGATTTGCCGACCTTGCACAAGCAACTGCGCGATGCAGTGCATTGCCACTTCGCCGATGCCGAGCGGCCCAGACTCATCCACCTGCACATCACCCGAGAGGAAGTGCTCCAGGCATGAGAATTCCGCGCGATCTGTCGGGTGCGGATCTGGTCAAGCACCTTGGCAAACTCGGTTATGCCGTATCCCGGCAGACAGGCAGCCATCTGCGCTTGACCCGAAACGAAGACGGCGAACACCACGTCACTATTCCCAATCACGACCCGTTGCGCATCGGCACACTTGCCGCGATTCTCGACAGTGTGGCGAAGCATCTCGGTGTGAGTCGTGAGGAATTGCTCGAACTCCTGCTGGGCTGAACATGCACGACAGCCCCACCGAGCCGATCCCACTCTCCGCCCTCAACCACTGGGCTTACTGCCCACGCCGTTGCGGGTTGATCCATTTGGATGGGCAGTTCACCGACAACATCCACACCGCGCGCGGCAACGCCGAGCACGCGCGGGTGGACCAGGTCTCCTACGAAACGGCCAGAAGTGGTGCTTGCGTCGAATACGCGCTGCCGGTCTGGTCGGATGGTCTTGGGCTGATCGGCAAGTGCGATGCGGTCGAGTTCTGGCCCGATGGCACGGTTTACCCCGTCGAGTACAAGCATGGCCCCAAGCGCAAATGGCTCAATGACGACCTACAACTCGCCGCCCAGGCGCTGTGTCTGGAAGACATGCTCGGCCGCCCTGTGCCGCGCGGGGCGATCTTTCACGCCAGCAGCCATCGCCGCCGCGAGGTGGAGATCACGGCCGAATTGCGCACGCTTGTCGAAACAAGCACCAGGGCCATCCGCGCCATGCTCGCATCCACCCGCCTGCCCCCGCCCGTCAACGATGCCCGTTGCCGCGAATGTTCGTTGCACGAACTCTGTCAGCCCGAAGTCGTGGCCGCCGCGGCGCGCAGGCGCGCCGAACTGGCGCATTTGTTCGATCCGGACACACCATGATCACCCTGCAGAACACGCTCTACGTGATGACGCCGCAGGCCTGGGTCCATCTGGACAACTTCACCCTGCGCGTGGACGTGGAGCGTGAGAAGCGCCTGCAGGTGCCGCTGCATCACGTCGGCGGCCTGGTGTGCTTCGGCAACGTGCTGGTCTCGCCCGCGCTGATGCACCGGCTGGCCGACGAGGGCAAGTCCCTCGTTCTGCTGGAGGACTCGGGCCGCTTCAAGGCCCGGCTCGAAGGGCCCGTCTCCGGCAATGTGCTGCTGCGCATCGCCCAGCACCGGGCCGCGCAGGATGCGCTCGCTACCCTGGAACTGGCCCGCGCCTGCGTCGCCGGCAAGTTGCGCAACAGCCGCGCGCTGGTGCTGCGCGGCGCGCGTGAAAGTGCCGATGCCGACGACATTGCGTTCCTGCAGCGCACGTCCGACAACCTCGCCGCGTCGCTGCGCGCTGCCGCGGCCGCGAACGATCCCGACACGCTGCGTGGCGTCGAAGGCGAGGCCGCACGCGGTTACTTCGAAGCCTTGAACCGCATCG
>DAIAZB010000273.1 GCA_027443745.1 Thiomonas sp.
AGCGCCGAGTTCAAGAACCAAATGCGACGGTTCATCGACACAGCAACCGTCAGGAAGACCCTCGACGACGAGCGCTATCTCGATTACCTGGCCTCGACCGTCGGCGGCCAGTTCCAAGCGGCGAAGGAGCAGCTTCAGCCCATCGTGGAGCCGGCACCTGCAAAGACAGCCGAGCTGCCAACCGCGCGTTGACCAAAGCCAAAAAGGAAAGCGCGCGGTCACGCAGAACAGCGATTTACTCCGTAGTCGCCAAATATGGCGACAATAAATGTGCTTGAAACCCGCATGAACACTCGTTGTGTTGTCGTCCTACTTACCGATTTCTGAGTAGGTGCCGATCATCGGCAGCGCCGGTTTGCGACTGCCAGGCTGCGGCCAAGATTCACACTTGCGCGCCGCCGCCGCCAGCCAGCCCGCGCAAGAACGCCTCCCACTGCGGCACGATGCGCTCCGGCAGGTAGCGTGCGCTTTGCTCCAGCCCGGCCGCCCGAAGTGTTTCGGCTCGCGGCTGGGCGTCGTCGGCGTAAACAAGGGCCTGTAAGGCGTGCACCACAGATTGCGTGTCGTAAGGGTCGAAATACACCGCGGCGTCGCCGTACACCTCGCGGTGCACCGGAATGTCTGAGGCCGCTACCACCCCGCCGCAGCGCATGGCCTCCGCCCCGGAAAAATCAAAGCCCTCACCCACGCTCGGGCACACCGCAACAGTGGCCTGCTGGTAAAGAATGCGCATCGACTCCGCCGGCACGCTGTGCAGCATGAACAGGCCGCCCTGTTCGATCCAAGGCAGGCAGCCCTCAAGAACCGTCTTGTGATCCCAGCCGATGTGCCCGACCAGCACCAGCTTGAGGTCAGGGTCCAACCGGTCGCGCAGCACCTCCCAGGCTTCGATCAGCCGCGCGTGGTTTTTGCGCGGCTCGATGGTGGACACCATCAACACAAACCGCGAGCCTGGGCCGAAGGCTTGGGCATAGAACGCGGATTTTTCCGCCTCGTTCGAGAACGACTTGGCCAGCTTGTACATGCTGCGGTCGGTCTTTGCGTTGCCGCCCCTAGGGCGGTATTCATCGTGCAGATGCCGCCGCACAATGCCCGGCACGCGCCCCGGCTCCACAGCCTCGGGGTGGTAATGGGAAGGCAGCATGTTGTGGATGGTGACCGCGCGCGCCTCGGCTTCGGGAAACAGGCTGAGCAAATCGCGCCGCGTGGCCTCGGACACGCAAACAAAGTACGCCCCGTCGCGCACATTGGCCGCCAGCGCCTGAAAGTGGCTGGCTTCGTGGAAGGCCCTGTCAGAAACGGTGTGCGGCATCAGCACCGGAATGGCGTCGTGGTAGTGCACCACCAGCATCGTGCCCGCGCTCACCCGGCCGGGGTAGGGCGTTTGCGCAATGAGCACGTCCACCCCTCGCGTATCCAGGCGCGGATAGCGCGACTTGCCCAGCAGCCACGCGCGCTCGATGCCCGCCAAGTGCATCCAGCGCCAAGGCGAGGAGCAGATGCGATAGTCGCTGCGCAACACCTGCTCGCGTTCAGTGGGCGGCACGCTGCGAGCAAACAACTGCTGCCAGATGAAGTCGCGAAACGCGCGGGTTTCAAACTGCTGCAAGCGAATGGGGGTGGCGCCCGTCCAGGCGCCCCAGCGCAGCGCCCATTTGTGGAGCAGGGCGCCCAGCCAGTCTGAGACGCCTTCTTTCCAATCCGTGACGCTTTGCCCTTTGAGCGACACCACCGCCTTGGAATAGCGGTGAACCCGCTCGGCTTCACTCGATGCAGCGCCTTGCGCAACGCCACCTTTGACGCGCCGAGTGGACATTTGCAGCAAGCCCGAGACGCACAATCCCGGCAAGGCAGCCAGCGCGCTGAACAACAGCCGGGTTTCCTGCGGAATGCCGTAAAAACCATCGAGGGCAGGGCGCATGTCCAGCAAGACCGATAGGTGTGGGTTGTCCTGCGCAGGGACGTAAGCCACAGCGGGCTGTGCGCGTGACGTCTCAATAGCACTCAAGAGAGGTCTCCAATCAGCATGGCTCGGTTGCAAATTGTGTACAAAGTCTGTCGCTGCGGCTCAGGGCAGCAGCAGCTTCACTTTCGCGCTGACGTCCAGAGCACACGCTGAAGTGACCGACGCGAATTTCGACGCATTGCGCGAGTGCCAGTCGAGACATCGCACCTGGTCGGCCAGCGCGACCCCTGCAACCTTGCCGGCCGAAGGCATGACCGCCACTTCGAAGGGGTACCCTTTCGCCTGGTTGGTCACTGGGCAGCAGAGCATCAAGCCACTCTTGCTGTTGTAACTCGCTGGCGAAAGCACCAGCGCAGGGCGGCGACCCGCCTGCTCATGCCCCGCTTGCGGGGTGAAATCTAGCCAGACGACATCGCCACGGTCTGGGACGTAGGCCCCCGTCACCAAGCCTCTACTCCGGCTGCCGGTCCTTCCAGTGCCAGGGCATGCTGGTTCTCCGGTGTCATCCTGGCCAACAGGTCATCAAGGCTTTCAGTCGCCGGCTCGACGATGAGCTTACCCCCTTCAACCCTTAGGTCAAGGCTCTGGCCAACTCGCATGCCGGCATCTTTGAGCGCTGGCGCTGGGATGCGCACCGCGGCGCTGTTACCCCACTTTTGAACTTCAATACGCACAGTTTTGCTCCTTGAGAAGTTTATACATTGTAGACACCAAAATCCTGAAAGCACTCAAGACAGCTCTCCGTTCAGCATCCAGCGCAAGGTCTTTTCCAAGGGAATGTGCGGAGACAATCCGGCGCGCTCCTGCAGTTTGCGGCCAGAGCCGAGCAGGCGGGGCACCTCATTGGCACGCACAAAGGCCGGGTTCACCCGCACCTCCATGGCATGGCCGCTGATGCCTTCGGCCATGGCGAGAACGTCCCGCAGGGAATGCGCTTGCCCTGAGCAGACGTTGAGCGTCTGGCCCTCAACGCCGCGCGCATCCAGCAGCAAGGCGGCATACACGGCCGCAACATCGCGCACGTCCGAGAAGTCACGGCTCACGTCCAGGTTGCCCAGCTCGATGAAGGGTGCACGGCGCTTGAAATGGCTGACGATCTTCGGGATGAGAAATTTCTCGTCCTGCCCCACCCCCGTGTAATTGAAGGGGCGAGTGATGACCACGGGCAAGCGCTCGAACGATGTGCGCACCATGTGCTCCATGGCCAGCTTGCTGCAGGCGTAGTGATTGACTGGCGCAGGGCAAACCGATTCATCGATCACTTCGACATCGGGCGTGCCGTACACATTGGCCGAACTGGCGATGAGCACTCTTTGCGGCGGAGCGTCGAGCGTGGCAAGGGCTTCCAACAGATTGAGGGTGCCGAAGAGGTTGACGTCGTAAAACGCCCGCGCATCCCCATGCCCGACGAAGGCCAGCGCGGCCAGATGCGCCACATGCGTCGGGCGTACCAGCGCAACGGCCTCGCGTACTGCAGGCGCATCGGTCAGATCGCAGGCGATTTCATCGGCACCTTGTGGTGCCTCTTGAACGAGCCCCAGCACCCGTGTGCCGCGTGTGCGCAGGGCTGTGGCCAGGTAATGGCCGGTGAAGCCGCGCAGGCCGGTGATGAGGACGGTTTGCATCAATGGTTTCTCCGCGTGGTCGTGCAGGTCATGCACGCTCATGTGTCGCCGTCAAGCACAGGGGCAGCGCTGTCCTGCTGTTCTGGGGTCAGGTCTAGCTTAGTGGCGCGTGCTTCGTTATAGGCCATGATGTTCAT
>DAIAZB010000274.1 GCA_027443745.1 Thiomonas sp.
CCGGGAGCATCGCAAGAATTCAGATCACAGACATCTGCGGACAAGCACAACTCCATCGGGTTTGGGGTACAGGTCAACGCGCACATGGATCGAGTCAAAAATTCAAATCGTGGACACCCCACAAACCCCCACAACCCGCACAACCCGCACCAGCGAAGGCTCGGCGGCCCTTGGGGTTTCATTCAACCGGACACTACTGATGTCGATGCCGCCTGTTCGAATTGCCATCGAGGACGAACTTCACGAACGTGTGTTCGTGCTGGCGGCCGAACTGTTCAGCGCCCTGGCGACGCCCGTGCGCTTACGCATTTTGGGCGCCATCTGCGCACGGGGCAAAAGCGTGAATGCCATCGTCGAGGCGGTCGAATCCACGCAGCCCAATGTCTCGCAGCACCTCAAAATGTTGTATCAGGCGGGGATCGTGGCCAAACGCCGCATCGGCAACCAGATGGTTTACCGCGTGCAAAGCGAAGAGGTCCTTCAGTTGTGCGATCTGGTTTGCGCCAGAATCGCCTCCGAACTCAAGCCGCAGGAGTCATGACGCGAGGGCAATCCGGCGCCTTGCGCCAATCGCCTCGGCGCCCGCAAGCGCCATGGGATGCGCCATCCAGCGGTGAGCATGCCCGCCCAGGCGCCGGTCCCCCGGCGTGACCTTGCCCGCAAGCCTGAGGCGTAAACACCACAGCTTCCATGCAGCAGCGGGTTCGCGTCGGGAAACCACGCTCCGAGCCTGCTACTCAACGGGCTTTTCCGTGGCTGCGGCCTGCATAATCAACACTTCGCCGACTCCGCCAACCAAGCGCCGCCTGGGCCATGCCCACAGAACAAGAACTCTCCGCATTTCTCCGCAGCGTCGACAAGCGCGCCTTCAAGCGCGCGCAATTTGCCACGCAGAACCCGGATGCCGCCCTGGATGTGGTGCAGGACTCGATGATCCGCCTGGCCGACAAGTATGGCGACCACGATCCCGCTGAATGGCCGATGCTGTTCCAGCGTATCCTGACCAACGCCATACTGGACTGGCACCGGCGGCAGAAGGTGCGCTCGGCCTGGATGAGCAATTTGTCCGATTTCCAGGGCGCTGGCGACGGCGAAGAATTCGATTTGCTGGAAACTTTGGAGATGGAGACCTGCTCAGAGCAACTCGAGGGCGCCGATCGCCAGCTCGAACGGAGTCAGACGCTGGCCATGTTGGACGACGCCATTCAAAAACTGCCGGACCGTCAACGGGAAGCTTTCCTGCTGCGTTATTGGGAGGGGTTGGATGTCGCTGAAACGGCGGCGGCCATGGGTTGTTCCGAGGGCAGTGTCAAAACGCACTGTTCCAGGGCCACACATACCTTGGCCAAGGCACTCAAAGCGCAAGGTTTCGATCATGGACACGCATAACAAAAAACTGAGTTTGACGGCGGCGGAGGCACGTTTCGGCTATCAGGTCGCAGCGCGTCTGACAGAAGGCAACGAGCAGTTGCCTGCGGACATCGCAGAGCGGCTCAAGGGCATACGCCATATGGTGGTTGACCGGCGCCGCCTGCAGCGGGTGCATCATGCCCAAGTCACGGCATCGACCCGCGACGGCACGGCAACCCTGGGCGGCCCGGGAGAATCGTCATCCTGGCGCCTGCGGCTGGGCCTGTTGCTGGCGGTTCCCACCTTGTTGTTCGGCCTGTATGCCCTGCAACACTTCCAGCAGGAACGTTTCGTTCGCAAAATTGCCGATATCGACACCGCCTTGCTGCTCGATAACCTGCCGCCACAGGCCTATGTCGACCCGGGCTTCACCAGCTATCTGCGGCAGAACGACGGATGAGCGGGCTGTTCATGCGCCGCTGCTCAGGGGCTCGCTTGCCCGTGCTGCGCCTCCAGGCCCTTCGCCATGTGCTCCTGCTGGGCTTGGCTCTGGTGCTGGCCAGCGGCTGCTGGCACGCTGCGCAAGCGGCCAACCCGGCCACAAACGGCAAACCGACGTGGCAACAACTCACCCCCATGCAACAGGCGGCGCTGGGACCTTTGCAGGCCGAGTGGCCGCATTTCGACGCCGATCGCAAACGCAAATGGCTGAATATTGCTGCGCGCTACTCGGCCATGAGCCCGGAACAACGCACCACGCTGCACCAGCGCATGGTCGAGTGGGTGCGCATGAGCCCGCAGCAACGCCGACAAGCCCGCGAAAATTTTCTCGCCACGGGCAAGGCGCCGCTGGACAGCCGCAAACAGGCCTGGGAGCGCTACAAGAAGCTGCCGGAAGCTGAAAAACGCGCGCTGGCCCGGGAGGCCAAGCGTCCTCCGCACACGCCCGGTCATGTCGGACGCTACGAAGCCGAGCAACGCCTCAAGAAGTCCAAAACCCTGGGCCCAACGGGAAGCAGCAATCCTCCTCGGGCCGCCAGCATGCCTGTGTCCGGTTCCGTGGCCCCGCCGGTGCCTGCCCCCGCGACGGCATCCAAGCCTATGGCGCCTCAACCTCCGCCGCTCAGCCCCAAACCTTGAGTCTGGATCGGGGCCTGCGTCGGATGGGTGTGCGGTTCAAGCGCGGAAATCGCGACAAGCCCGTGCAACCTGCCCCCCACCTCGTTCCACCTGAACACCGCACAGCATCCGCATGCCACCCAAGCCCTTGCAAGCGCCCTCGCTGTATCGCCGGCTTGCCGCGCTGCTGTACGAATCCATCGTGCTCTTCGGCGTGACCTGGCTCGCGGCACTGCTCTACGGTCTGGCGGTGAGCCAGCGCAGCGGCGTGATGGACAGACATGGTTTGCAGGCAGTGATCTTCCTGACACTGGCGATTTACTTCATCGGCTTCTGGCTCCGACCCGGGCAGACTGTGGCGATGCGGGCCTGGCGTTTGCGCGTGGTGGATGCAAACGGCCATGCACTGCGTTTCAGCCGTGCCGGCTTGCGTTTTGTTTTCGGCTGGCTGTGGGTGCTCCCTCCACTGGCCTTGGCTTGGTTGGCCGGGCTGGATCATGCCACCGGGCTGGGCATGCTGTTCGGCTGGATGATCTTGTGGGCGCTGGCAAGCTATTTGCGGCCTGACCGTCAGTTCTGGCATGACGCCTTCGCCGGCACGCGACTGATCGACAGCCCGCGCTGAGTCGGCTGTCGCACTGCGCGCCGCCACGCGATGCGCGACAAGACTTTTTGCTTCGCTGTGATGTTTTCCCCGTTTGGCGGATGACATGTCGTCCTTGTCATCCGCCTGTCACAAGACATGGCTGCAATGCAGCCATGCAGCCCAGCCACTTCAGTCCGACACCCACCGACCCGCACCGTCTCGCTCAGGTCCTGGCCGCTGGCACTGCGCCTGACGGTGCCGACGACACACAGGCCGCCTACCAGTTCCGCACACTCTGGTTGTCCGACATTCACCTCGGCACGCGCGACTGCAAGGCCGAAGCCTTGCTCGACCTGTTGCGCCATTGCCATGCCGGCACCATTTACCTGGTGGGCGACATCATCGACGGCTGGCAGCTGCGCAAGGGTTGGTTTTGGCCGCAGGCGCACAACGACGTGGCGCAGAAGTTGCTGCGCAAGGCCCGCAAAGGCTGCCGCGTGGTGTTCATCCCCGGCAATCACGATGCGTTCGCCCGCGACTTTCACGGCCTGCACTTCGGCGGCATCGCAGTGGTGTCCGACGCGGTGCATGTGACCGCCAGCGGCACGCGGCTCTGGGTCGTGCATGGCGACTGGTTCGACGGCGTGGTGATGCACGCCAAGTGGCTCGCCCATCTCGGCGACGCGCTCTACATCTTCACCCTCAAGCTCAACCGCTGGCTCAACCAGGCGCGCCACCGCCTCGGGTTGTCGTATTGGTCGCTCTCGCAATACCTCAAGGGCAAAGTCAAAAACGCCGTGAGCTATATCTCCAGCTTCGAGCAGTTGCTGGCCGAGGAGGCGGCACGGCGGCAATGCGAGGGTGTGGTGTGCGGCCACATCCACCGCGCCGAATTACGCACGATCGACGGCAGCATCTACGCCAACTGCGGCGACTGGGTCGAGAGCCTGACGGCACTTGCCGAACTGCAGGACGGCACCCTGCAATTGCTCATGTGGAGGCCGTCCGCCTCGGCCCCAGTCGTCCTGACCGAGCTACTGCCGGGCACCACAAGCAGCGTGCGGCCCGAAGCCCCTGCCCAAACCCCAACGAGCCACATGCCATGCGCATCCTGATCGTGAGCGACGCCTGGAGTCCCCAGGTGAATGGCGTGGTTCGCACCTTGAAGACCACCATTGAGCATTTGCGCGCCCAGGGCGAGGTGGTCGATGTCATCGAGCCGGGTTTGTTCCGCACCGTACCCTGCCCGACCTACCCCGAAATCCGCCTGAGCTGGCGGCCCAAGAAAAGGATGATGCAGCGCATCGCCGCGTTCGGTCCGGAGGTGGTGCACATCGCCACCGAAGGGCCGCTGGGCTTGGCCGCGAGGCGCGCCGCGCTGCGACTCGGCATCCCCCTGACCACGGCTTACCACACACGATTTCCCGAGTATGTGAAAGCCCGCTTCGGCATCCCCCTGGCCTGGACTTACGCCTACCTGCGCTGGTTTCACAACGCCGCGCGCGTCACCCTGGTGCCGACCCAGGTTGTGCGCAGCGACCTCGCGGCGCGGGGCCTGACCCGACTGGCGCTGTGGTCACGCGGAGTCGACGGACGCATGTTTTTCCCACGCCATGGGCAGCGGCTAGATGGCGACCCGCCCATCTTTCTCTACGTCGGCCGCGTCGCGATCGAAAAGAATATCGATGCCTTCCTCGATCTCGACCTTCCGGGCACCAAATGGGTGGTCGGCGAAGGCCCTGAACTCGACCGCATCCGGCGTGAACATCCCGGCGTTCGCTTTCTCGGCTTGCTGACGCAAGACCGCCTCGCCGAGGTCTACTCCGGCGCCGACGTGTTCGTCTTCCCCAGCCGCACCGACACCTTCGGCTTGGTGCTGATCGAGGCCCTGGCCTGCGGCTGCCCGGTCGCGGCCTACCCCGTCACCGGTCCGGTCGACGTGATCGGTGATGCGCCCGCCGGCGTGCTCGACGAAGATCTGCGTGCCGCCTGTCTCGCGGCCTTGCGCATTCCACGGCAAAACGCCGTGGCCCATGCTCGCCAATTCACCTGGCAACGCGCCACCAACCAGTTTCTGCAGCATCTGCGGGAGGCCAGCGCGCCACCGCCACGACATCCCACCAGTTAGGTTTAGGCAGCGCCTCGACTCGCCTGCGGCAACCACCAAGCCAGCCCAAGCACCTTGTCTCCCCACCCCTACAAAAACAGGACGGGCCTGGACCGCATCGTGCAAGCCCTGCGCAATTCGGCTAGTGGACTGCGCACGGCGTGGCGCACCGAATCGGCCTTCCGTCAGGAAGGCCTGCTCACCCTCGTCATGCTGCCACTGGCATTCCGGCTCGGCCACGGCGGGGTCGAACGTGCATTGCTGGCAGGAACCGTGCTGTTGATTCCCGTCGTGGAATTGCTCAACACGGCGGTGGAGTACACCGTCGACCGGGTTTCGCTGGAACGCCACGAACTGAGCAAAACCGCGAAGGACATGGGCAGTGCGGCTGTGTTGCTAACCTTCGTGCTGTGTGGCGTGGTGTGGCTGTCCATCCTGCTGCCACGCATGTCCTGAAGGTTCCTGCCCCATGCATTCCGTTTGTGTTTATTGCGGGTCCCGCACCGGGACCGATCCGGTCTACGCCGAAGCCGCCTCGGCCATGGGTGGCGCCATTGCCAACCGCGCCATGACCCTGATCTACGGTGGTGGCAGTGTCGGGCTGATGCACGCCGCGGCTGAAGCGGCCCTGGCCGGCGGCGGTCGCGTGGTGGGCGTGATCACCGAGTTGTTGATGCAGCGCGAAGTGGGCCACACCGGCCTGAGCGAGTTGCACATCGTGGAGAACATGCACCAGCGCAAGAAGATGATGGCCGACTATGCCGATGGCTTCATCGCCCTGCCCGGCGGACTGGGCACGCTGGAGGAACTCTTCGAGGTCTGGACCTGGCGGCAGCTCGGCTATCACAACAAGCCCGTCGGCCTGCTCAATGTGCAGGGTTACTTCGACCTGCTGCTGGACTTTCTGGCGCAAAGCCATGAACAAGGCTTTGTCCGAAGCGATGTGCTGGCGGCGCTGGTGGTGGAGACCGATCCGGATCGGCTGCTGGACCGCATGGTAGGGAGCCAGCCCGTTCAGGACGATCCCTGGTGGCGCATGCGCGAGGCAATCTGACGCGCAGACACCGCGCTGCGATCCGGCCGCGCGGATGCCCGGGTGATCAGACCGCCGCTTCGCCGGTTTCGCTGGTGCGAATGCGAATGACCTGTTCGACGCTGGTGACGAAGATCTTGCCGTCACCGATCTTGCCGGTGCGTGCCGACTTGACGATGGCGTCGATCGCCGGCTCGACCTCGGCACTCTTGACCACGACCTCGATCTTCACCTTCGGCAGGAAGTCGACCACGTACTCGGCGCCACGATACAACTCGGTATGGCCCTTCTGCCGACCGAAACCCTTGACCTCGGTCACGGTCAGGCCGGTGACGCCGACTTCGGCCAGGGCCTCACGCACCTCGTCGAGCTTGAAGGGTTTGATGATGGCGGTAATTTGTTTCATGGTTGTCCTCGTCAATGACCCTGATGCGTGCTTGTGCAATCCAGAACTTCAGCTTAACTGATTCACCCATCGCCACGATGGCCAGTGGACGTCTCGCAATCAGCCGGTTCCAGCCAGCGGGAGGTGATGGGGTAGCGCCAGTCGCGTCCGAAAGCGCGGTGGGTGATGCGCACTCCCGGCGGTGCCTGGCGGCGCTTGTATTCGTTGAGCTTGATGAGGCGCAGCACCTGGCCCACGGCGTCGGCCGGCAGACCGGCGGCAAGCAACTCCACGACGCTCTGGTCGTTCTCCATGGAGCGCTCCAGAATGGCGTCGAGCACGGGGTACGGCGGCAAGCTGTCCTGGTCGGTCTGGTCGGGGCGCAATTCGGCCGAAGGTGCTCGGGTGATGATGCGCTCGGGAATGACCGGCGGCTTGCCCTGCAGCACGGCTTGGGCATTACGCCAGTTGGCCAACTCCCACACCAAAGTCTTGCGGACGTCCTTGATCACGGCGAAACCGCCCGCCATGTCGCCGTAGAGCGTGGCATAGCCGGTAGCCATCTCGCTCTTATTGCCCGTGGTCAGCACCATCCAGCCGGAATTGTTCGACAGCGCCATGAGCAACGTGCCACGAATGCGCGACTGCAGGTTCTCCTCCGTGGTGTCGCCCTCGCGCGCGCCCAGCAGCGGCGCCAGCGTGGCGCGAAAAGCGTCGAACATCGGGCTGATCGAGACTTCGTCATGGCGCACGCCAAGACCCCGCGCCATGTCGCGCGCGTCGATCCAGGACATGTCGGCGGTATAGGGCGACGGCATCATCACCGTGCGCACGCGCTCGGGCCCCAGCGCGTCCACGGCAATGGCCAGCACCAGGGCCGAGTCGACCCCGCCTGAAAGGCCGATAAGCACACCGGGAAAGCCGTTCTTGTTCACGTAGTCGCGCGTGCCACTCACCAGCGCTCGCCAAGCCTGCGCCGGCAGCGGCTCAATCGGGGCCACCTCCCCCTCAAGCGGCTGGGCCGCGGCGCCCAGTGTGGCGGTCAGCACACAGGGCTCGAACTGCGGCGCCCGCGCCTGTACCTCGCCCGAGCTGTCCATCACGAACGATCCCCCGTCGAACACCAACTCATCCTGCCCACCAACGCCATGGGCGAACGCCAGGGCCATGC
>DAIAZB010000275.1 GCA_027443745.1 Thiomonas sp.
GTGGCGCTGCTCACGCCCATCGTCAAGGCCTTCATCAGTGACAACGGGTTCGACGCCACCAACGCCTGCATGCAGGTGTTCGGCGGCCATGGCTACATCCACGAATGGGGCATGGAGCAATATGTGCGCGACGCCCGCATCAACATGATTTATGAAGGCACCAACACCATCCAGGCACTCGATCTCATCGGCCGCAAGGTGCTGATGGACAACGGGGTCAAGCTGAAAAAGTTCGGCAAGCTGGTCGCCGACTTCATCGACGCCGAAGGCGTGGACGAGGCCATGCAGGAGTTCGTCAACCCCCTGGCCGATCTCGGTGACAAGGTGCAGAAGCTCACCCTGGAGCTGGGCATGAAGGCCATGACCAACCGCGAGGAAATCGGCGCTGCCGCCGTACCCTATTTGCGCGTGGTCGGTCATCTGGTGTTCGCCTACGGCTTTGCCCGCATGGCCAAGGTGGCGCAGGCCAGGCTGGCGCAAAACCCCGCGGACGCTGCCTTCTATCAGGCCAAGCTGCAGACCGCGCGGTTTTACTTCGCCAGGCTCTACCCGGAATCGGCGGCCGCCATCCGCATGGCGCGCAGCGGCGCCAAGGCGCTGATGGACACCGATGCCGCACTCGCCTGAGCCGCAGCCGCTGCGCCGTCCATCCGCCGACATCATCGATCCCAACCGAGGACCCGTCATGACCCCCCGTTTCCCGATTCGCCAGGTTGCCGTGCTGGGCGCCGGCGTCATGGGCGCGCAGATCGCCGCCCATTGCATCAACGCCCGAGTGCCTGTGATCCTGTTCGATCTGCCGGCCAAGGAAGGGCCGAGCAACGCCATTGCCGACAAGGCCGTGGCCAATCTCAAAAAACTCAGCCCGGCGCCATTCGGCTTGGCCGAGGACGCAGCGCAGATCCGCAGCGCCAACTACGCCACCGACTTGCCCTTGCTGGCCGGTTGCGATCTCGTCATCGAGGCCATCGCCGAGCGCATGGACTGGAAGCACGACCTCTACCAGAAGGTCACCCCGCACCTGGCGCCGCACGCGCTGTTCGCCAGCAACACCTCCGGGCTGTCGATCACGGCCTTGAGCGAGGGCTTCGAGGCCGGCCTGCGCACGCGCTTTTGCGGGGTGCACTTCTTCAACCCGCCGCGCTACATGCCGCTGGTCGAACTCATTCCCACGTCGAGCACCTCGCCTGAAGTGCTGGACCGGCTCGAAAGCTTTCTCACCAGCACCCTGGGCAAGAGCGTGGTGCGGGCTCTGGACACGCCGAACTTCGTCGCCAATCGCGTCGGCGTGTTTTCCATCCTCGCGGTGATGCACGAGGCGCAGACCTTCGGCCTGAGCTACGACGTGGTCGACGACCTCACCGGGTCCAAGCTGGGTCGTGCCAAGAGCGCCACTTTCCGCACCGCCGACGTCGTCGGGCTGGACACCATGGGCCATGTCATCAAGACCATGCTCGACGCCCTGCCGGCGGACCAGGACCCGTTCGCCGCGCTCTACGCCACGCCGCCTGCGCTGAAGGCGCTGGTGGACAAGGGGGCGCTGGGGCAGAAAACCGGTGCCGGCTTCTACAAAAAAGTGGGCCGCGACATCCTGCGCTACGACCCCGCCAGCGACGACTACGTCGCGGGCGGCGGCAAGGCCGACGAGATCGTCGTGCGCATATTGAAAAAGCCCGCGGCCGAGCGCTACAAGCTGCTGCGCGAGTCCAGCAATCCGCAGGCGCAATTCCTCTGGGCCGTGTTCCGCGACGTGTGGCACTACATCGCCGTGCATCTGGGCAGCGTGGCCGATAACGCCCGCGACCTGGACTTCGCCATTCGCTGGGGTTTCGGCTGGAACGAAGGCCCGTTCGAGAGCTGGCAGGCAGCCGGCTGGAAGCAGATTGCCGGCTGGGTGGCCGAAGACATCGCCGCCGGCAAAGCCTTGTGCGGCGCGCCGCTGCCGGCTTGGGTCGGGCAGATCGATGCCGTGCACAAGCCCGAGGGTTCGTGGTCGGCCGCGCGCGGCGCCTACGTGCCGCGGCGCGAACTGCCGGTCATGGCGCGGCAGTTGTTCCCGCAAACCGTGCTGGGCGAAGCGGCGCGCAATCCGGCCACGGCCGGTGCCACGGTGTTCGAGGACGAAGCCATCAGGCTGTGGACTCCGTCCGAGTTTGGCGATGTGCTCGTCGCCAGCTTCAAGACCAAGATGAACACCCTCGGCCCCGGCGTGGTGGCCGGCTTGCACCGTGCGGTGGACGAGGCCGAGCGTGGCTACGCCGGTCTGGTGGTGTGGCAGACCGGCGAGCCATTTTCCGCCGGCGCCGATCTACAGGCGATGCTACCGGCCTTCATGGCGGGTGGCTCCAAGGCCATCGAGCCAGAAGAGAAGAAATTGCAGGACGTGATGCTGCGCCTGCGCTACGCCCAGGTGCCGGTGGTGGCGGCGATGCGCGGCCTGGCGCTGGGCGGCGGCTGCGCGTTGGCGGCCTACACCGCGCGCCGCGTGGCCGCGCTGGAAACCTATGTCGGTCTGGTGGAGGTGGGCGTGGGCCTGATCCCCGGCGGCGGCGGCCTGACCTATCTGGCCCGCCGCGCCAGCGAACTGGCGCAGGCCAACGGCGGCAATGTCGACGTGCTCGCCTTCCTCAAGGCGCTGTACATGCAGCCGGCGATGGCGGCGGTGTCCAAGTCGGCCATCGAGGCACGGCAGATGGGTTATCTCTTGCCCGAGGACGTGATCGTGCTGCACAAGGACGAGTTGCTGCATGTGGCCTGCTCGCAGGTGCGGGCCCTGGCCGATGCGGGTTACCGTCCGCCGCTTGCCGCGCGCATCACCGTGGCCGGTCGCAGCGGTACCGCCACCATCAAGAGCCAACTCGTGAACATGCGCGACGGCGGCCAGATCAGCGCCCATGACTTCGCCCTCGGTGCTGCCGTGGCCGACGTCATGTGCGGCGGCGAAGTCGATGCCGGCAGCGTGGTCGACGAAGCTTGGCTGATGCGCCTGGAGCGCAGGCATTTCTGCGCCCTGCTGGACAACCCCAAGACCCAGGAGCGCATCATGGGCATGCTGCAGACCGGCAAGCCGGTGCGCAACTGAGTGCCGGACGTCGCGCGATGAACCCCATGCTCGATGCTGGCCGCGCCGTGCTGGCGCAGCAACCCTTCAGCGCGCTGCTGGGCACGGAGCTGTCGGTGTTTGAAGCCGACCGCGCCGTGCTGGAACTGCCGCTGCGCCAGGATTTGTTGCAGCAGAACGGTTTTGCCCATGGCGGCGTGCTGTGCTATTTGGCCGACAACGCGCTGACCTTTGCCGGGGGCGGCGCGCTGGGTGCGGCCGTCGTCACCTCGGAGTTCAAGATCAACTACCTGCGCCCCGCGCTCGGCGAGCGGCTGTGCGCCGAGGCCAGCGTGATGCATGCCGGGCGCAGCCAGGCCGTCGTGCGCTGCGAGATTTATGCCGTGCAAGGCGGCGCGCGCAAGTTGTGCGCCGCCGCCCAAGGAACCATCACCCTACTGGCCGAGCCGCGCAAGCCCGGCTGAGCCACCCACTGCATCAGGAGTCCGTTATGTCCCGCCAAGTTCAAGACGCCTACATCGTCGCCGCCGCGCGTACGCCCATCGGCAAGTCGCATCGCGGCATGTTCCGCAACACCCGCCCGGAGGATTTGCTGATCGCCGCCATCCACGCCGCGCTCAAGCAGGCGCCGGGGCTGGATCCGGCGGCCATCGAAGACGCCATCATCGGCTGCGCCATGCCCGAGGGCGAGCAGGGGCTGAACATGGCGCGCATCACCGCGCTGCTGGCCGGACTGCCGAATTCGGTCGGCGGCGTCACGGTCAACCGCTTTTGCGCCTCGGGCGTGACGGCCATCCAGATGGCGGCCGACCGCATTCGCGTCGGCGAGGCCGAGGTCATGCTGGCCGGCGGTGCCGAGAGCATGAGCATGGTGCCGATGAGCGGCAACAAGCCCTCGTTCAACCCGCTGGTGTTCGCCCGCGACGAAAACGTCGGCATTGCCTACGGCATGGGCCTGACCGCCGAGAAGGTGGCGCAGCAATGGAAGGTCAGCCGCGAGCAGCAGGACGCCTTCGCGCTGCAGTCGCACCAGCGCGCGTTGGCGGCGTTTGCCGCCGGCGAGTTCAGTGACGAAATCGTGCCGATCGACATCGTCGACCGCGTGCCGGATCTGGCGAGCGGCAAAGTGGTCGAGCGCCGCCGCACCGTCAACCTGGATGAGGGCCCGCGTGCCGACACCTCGCTCGAAGCCCTCGCCAAACTGCGCCCCGCTTTCGCCGCGCCCAAGGACCCGACGGGCAAAGCCACCGGCCTGGGCAGTGTCACGGCGGGCAACAGCTCGCAAACCTCGGACGGCGCCGGCGCGCTCATCCTGGCGTCGGAGGCGGCGCTCAAGCGCTACAACCTGCAGCCGCTGGCGCGCTTCGTCAGCTTTGCCTCGCGCGGCGTGCCGCCCGAAATCATGGGCATCGGCCCGATCGAGGCCATTCCCGCCGCGCTCAAGGCCGGTGGGCTCAAGCTCGACGACATCGGCTGGATCGAGCTGAACGAAGCCTTCGCCGCACAGTCGCTTGCGGTCATCAACACGTGCGGGCTCGACCCCTCCAAGGTCAACCCGCTGGGCGGCGCCATCGCCCTCGGTCATCCGCTCGGTGCTACGGGCGCGATCCGCGCGGCTACCGCCATGTACGGCATGCGTCGGCGCAAGTTGAAGTACGGCATGGTGACCATGTGTGTGGGTACGGGCCAAGGCGCGGCCGGCATTTTCGAACTGGTCTGAGACCCGGCAGGGGCCCGTGGCAACCCCCCTGTGCAACATCATTGCCTTGAACGACCCCCTCCGGAGCGATCACCATGTCCGAAATCCTCGCCCATCCTGAACAAGGCGTGCTGACCCTGACCTTCAACCGGGTCGAGAAAAAGAACGCGCTCACCAGCGCGATGTACGCCGCGCTGGCCGACCATCTGGAGCGGGCCGCCGGCGACGCGCACACCCGAGTGCTGGTCATCCAGGGCCAGGAGAGTCTGTTCACCGCCGGCAACGATGTGAGCGAGTTCCTGCAGCGCCCCCCTGCCAGCATGGAGGCGCCGGTGTTCCGTTTCCTGCGTGCCATCGCCGACTTTCCGAAGCCTGCCATTGCCGCCGTCTGCGGGCCTGCCGTGGGCATCGGCACCACCCTATTGCTGCATTGCGATCTGGTCTATGCGGGTGACAGCGCGCTGTTCTCGCTGCCTTTCGTCAACCTGGGTCTGTGCCCCGAGGCCGCGTCCAGCCTGCTGCTGCCGCAGCGCATCGGTCATGTGGCTGCAAACGAAAAGCTGCTGTTCTGTGAGCCCTTCACCGCCGACGAGGCGCACGAATTGGGATTGATCAACCGTGTGCTGCCGCCGTCCGAGGTCAATGCCTTCGCCTTGCAACAAGCGCGCAAACTTGCGGCCAAGCCATTGACTTCGTTGATGGTCACCAAATCGCTGTTGCGCCAACCGCAGCGCGCGGCGGTGCATGTGATGATGACCGAAGAAGCGAGTCACTTCGAGCGCTTGCTCAAGGGTCCGGCAGCGAAAGAAGCATTCAGCGCATTTTTGGCCAAGCGCAAGCCGGATTTCACCGGACTCTGAGGCTTGCGGTCGGCGCTGATGCGCTGACCGCGGTCAGCCGCCACCCGCGTAAGCGCATTGCCGCCACGCCTCGAACACCCCGACGGCGACCGCGTTCGACAAATTCAGGCTTCGCTGCTCCGGGCGCATCGGCAAGCGTAGGCGCCGCGGCGGTGCGAAATCCTCCAGTATCTCGCTTGGCAATCCGGCGGTCTCGGCACCGAACACCAGCCAGTCACCCGGCTGAAAACGGGCCTGACCCAGCAGCGTCGCGGCGAATTTGGTGAAGGCGAACATGCGGGTCGCTTCGACAGAATTTTGCGCGCACCGCCGCAGTGCCGCCCAGTCGCGATGCACGTGCAATTCGGCGTATTCGTGATAGTCCAGGCCCGCGCGCCGCAATTGCTTGTCGTCAAGCGAAAATCCGAGCGGCTCGACCAGATGCAACGCGCATCCGGTGTTCGCCGCCAGGCGGATGACGTTGCCGGTGTTGGGCGGAATTTCAGGATGGACCAGGACGATGTTGAACATGAAGGCACAAGGCAAATGGCACATGGGTTGCTGCGGTCGGTAACGCTCAACCCGACGGCGGCGTCCGCAAGGCGACGGCCACACG
>DAIAZB010000276.1 GCA_027443745.1 Thiomonas sp.
CTTTGTGCCCTTTTTTCCCATGCCGGCACTGGCCTGGCCGCATGGGCCGGCTTTGCTGGCCTGCATCCCGCTGGGTGCGGTGGTGGGGCTGGTGGCGGTGCTCGTCACCCGTGCGGTGTATGCGGTGGAGGATGCCTTCGACCATTTGCCCATGCACTGGATGTGGTGGCCAGCACTCGGCGCCGTGGCAGTGGGCCTGATCGGCTGGTGGCAGCCGCGCACCCTGGGGGTGGGCTACGACAACATCACGGAAGCCCTGTCCGGCGGCCTGGTCGGCCCGGCGCTGTGGTTGCTGGGCGCGGCCAAGTTGGTGTCGTGGACGCTCGCGCTGGGCAGCGGCACATCAGGCGGCACGCTGGCACCGCTCATGACCGTGGGAGCTTGTCTCGGCGCCGCACTCGGCCATGCCACGGCCCTGCTCTTTCCCCAACTCGGACTGAGCCCGAATCTGGCCGCTCTGGTCGGCATGGCGGCCATATTCGCCGGGGCGTCGCGGGCGCTGTTCATGTCGGTGGTGTTCGCGCTGGAAACCACCTGGCAACTCCCGGGGCTGCTGCCGCTGCTCATCGGCTGCGGCACCGCTTTCCTGGTGTCCAGCCTGTTGATGCGCCAGACCATCATGACCGAAAAAATCATCCGCCGCGGTGTGCAGGTGCCCGACACCTACCAGGCCGACCCGCTGGCGCAAGCCCGTGTGCGCGACTATGCCAGCCGCGCCCCGGTGGCCCTGCAGGCGACGCAGCAAGTCGGCGAAGTGCGCGCCTGGCTGGACACCGACGCCCCCGGCAGCCGCCATCTTGGCTATCCCGTGCTCGGCGCTGGGGGTGCGTTGCTGGGCGTGCTCACACGCAAGGATTTGTTCAACGCCGGGGTCGACCCCAGTCAAGTCATGGGCAGCCTGGTGCGGCAGCCGGCCGTGATCGTGCGCGAGGACGCCACCCTGGCCGAGGCCATGCGCAAGCTCGCGGTTCACGACATTGGCCGCCTGCCTGTGACGGCGCAAGACGGCTCAGGCCGCCTGGTCGGCATGCTGACCCGCAGCGACATCCTGGCCGTGTGGCGCGAACATCTGCTCGACCAGCATCAGCGCGGACGCTGAGATCGGAACTCGGCATGTCCCGATCATTACGCAAATCACTTGCGTTATTGGGTTGGTCGGCGGCATCATGTGGCCATGGCACGCCCTTCGCACCTATCCGCCGCGATTCTCACGCTCATGCGCGCCGCGTCGCGCCACGCCTGGACGCTGGAGCAGATCCATGCCGACCTTGCCGCCCAGGGCCTGCGGGCCGACTTCTCGTCGGTGTTTCGTGCCGTCGAGCGTTTGCTGGCCGACAAGGCGCTGCGCAAGGTGCAGTTGCACGCGGCGTCAGCGCGCTACGAGCTGTACGGTCCGCATCACGACCATTTGCATTGCACCACCTGTGACGCCATGACACCGGTGCCCTGCCTGGCGACAGGCCTGGGTCTGGGGGCGCTGGAGCAAAGCACCGGCTACCGCGTGACCGACCACGACATCGTGCTGGAGGGGCTGTGCCCACAATGCCGGCGGCAAGACCAGGGCTGATGCAGCGGCTCGCGCTCCGGCGGATTGCCAACGGCGCCGACGGCTGCAACACCGTCGAGCAAGTGGCGGCATATGCCCGTCAGCGCGTGCATCCATTCCATCCACAATCGACATGAACTGGTTTCCCCCCATCCCTGCCCGAACCCTGCGTGCCATGCACCGGCGTCTCCGTGGCTATGCTGGCCTCGCCCTGGTTGTTGCGCTATGGCCGCTCACCGGTGTCCATGCTGCGCCGATCCCGGTGGTGGCAGCCGAGAGCACGTATGGAGCGATTGCCCAAGCCATCGGCGGGCCGTATGTGCAGGTCAGCAGCATCATTCAGAACCCCAATGTCGACCCGCACCAGTTCGAGGCCACGCCGCAGACGGCGCGCCACGTGGCGCACGCCGCCATCGTGGTGATGAACGGGCTGGGCTACGACGACTGGATGCGCAAGATGCTCGCAGCCAACCCGGCGCCCGGGCGGGTGGTGATCGACGCCGCCGCGCTCGATCCCGCGCTGGTGATGCCCGACCGGAACCCGCATGTGTTCTACGACTCGCGTGTGGGCGCTCTGGTGGCGCGGCGCCTGGCCAATCTGCTGCAGCAGGCCGACCCGACCCATGCGGCCGACTTCAAGCGCAATCTGCAGGCCTTCGAGCAGCGCCTGCGTCAAGTGGACGGGGCGGTGCGCCGACTCGCCGCGCTGCATCCCGGCCTGGCGGTGCTGGCGACCGAGCCGGTGTATGGCTACATGCTGCGTCAACTCGGCTGGCGCAGCCTGGGTGAGACGTTCCAATTCAATGTGATGAATGGCACCGAACCGGCGCCGCGCGTGGTGGCCCGCTATGAAGACGAACTGCGGCTGCACCGTGTCGCCCTGCTGGTTTACAACAGCCAGGTGAGCGACCCGCTGACCGTGCGCATGCGCGACATCGCGCGCCAAAGCGGCATCCCCAGGGTCGGCGTGAGCGAATTCGCGCCGCCTGGAATGGACTACCCGGACTGGTTGCTGAGCAGCCTGCACGCCGTGCGGCAAACACTGGCCGCGGGTGGGCGATGAACGCACCAGCCCATACGCATGCTGGGATGGCGGCGGACACCGCAGAAATCGGCGACAACCAAGCGGGCGAGAACAGGGGTGCGTCGGCCGTCTGGGCCGTGCAAGCACGCGGCCTGCGCTGCCGGCACGGCGAGCAGGCCGTGATCACCGCACTGGACCTGGCACTGGCCCCCGGCCAGCTCGTGGGCGTGTTCGGCACCAATGGCTCGGGCAAGACCACGCTGTTGCAAACCCTGGCCGGCATCCTGCCCGTGGGTGGCGGCAGCCTGGAGCTGCTTGGCCAACCCCTGGCGACAGCGCGCACCCGCATCGGCTATGTGGCGCAGACGGTGCCGGAGGGCGCATTCGGCCGCATCGACGCGGCCAGTTTCGTCGCCGCTGCCTGGCAGGGCGAGCGCTGGGGACTGGGCCTGCGCCACGCCGCCGAGCGGCGGCAGGCGACGCAACAGGCGCTGCGCCGCGTGGAGGCGCAGCATCTGGCGGCGCGACCGATGGATGCGCTCTCGGGTGGCGAGCGCCAGCGCGTGTGCATCGCTCAGGCGCTGGTCAACCCGGTGAGCCTGTTGTTGCTGGATGAGCCGCTGTCCAACCTCGACCCGCGTTCGCAGCAAGGCGTTCTGGCGCTGGTGCGGCGGCTGTGCGATGCGCAGCAACTGGCGGTGATGCTCAGTGCGCACGACATCAACCCGCTGCTGCCGGTGATGGACCAGGTGTTGTATCTCGCCGCCGGCCGCGGGCGCATCGGCACGGTGGACGCGGTGGTCAACGCCGCATCGCTCACCGAGCTTTACGGCCTGCCGATGGCGGTTGCGCGGCACGACGGCTATGTGTTCATCCACCCGGCACGCGGCTTCATGCCCGAAGAGTCACCGCATGGCGACCACGCCCCCAGTCAAAGTCGCGGTCAGCCGCATGGTCAGGCACCTCAAGGCCCTGCCGTCCTCCCTGCGCAAGAGCAGCACGGTGGGGTGCGAAGCAACCGGCCCGGCGCCGTGGAAACCTCGGGTGGGCGTCCATGATCCTCGGCCTGGAATACGGCTTCATGCGCCACGCCCTGCTGGCCGGCAGCAGCATTGCCGTGGCCTGCGCCGCGGTGGGCTATTTCGTCACCTTGCGGCGCCAGGCGTTTGCGGCGCATGCGCTGTCGCATGTCGGCTTCACCGGGGCGGCGGGTGCCATTCTGCTGGGTGTCAGCCCCTACCTCGGCCTGTTCGGCTTCACCCTGGCGGCGGGCTTCGCCCTGGCGCTCGCGGGCAGCCGGCTGCGCGAGCGCGACATCGGCATCGGCATGGTGTTGATGTTCGCCCTCGGCCTGGGCGTGCTGTTCCTCAACCTCTACACCGCCAATGCCCAGGCGGCCATGAGCATCCTGTTCGGCAGCATCGTCGGCATCACGGCGGCTCAAGCCGGGCTGTCGCTGGGAGTGGCGCTGGCGTGCCTGCTGGCGCTGGCGGCCATCTACCGGCCATTGGCCTTCGCCAGCCTCAACCCCGAAGCGGCGCGGGCGCGTGGCGTGCCGGTACGGGCGCTTGACCTGCTGTTCGTCGCCCTGCTGGCGGCGGTGGTGGCTATCGCCGTCCCGGTCATCGGCGCGCTGCTCATCTTTGCCTTCCTCATCGGCCCCGCAGCGGCGGCGCAGGCCTTGGCGCGCGGCATGGCGCGGGGCGTGCTGCTGGCCATGGTGTTCGGACTGCTGCTCACCTGGTCAGGCCTGGCGGCTGCGTACTACATCGGTTATCCCGCCAGCACCTGGATCGCCTCGCTCAGCTTTGCCCTGTACCTCGCGGCGCAAGCCGCGCGGCCACGCCGCGCTGCGCGTGCCGCTGGCTGAGCCCGCCGTGGTGGCATCGCAGACGAACCTGGACCACCCGCGTGGGCAAACCGAGGGGCGGCCGGGTTCAGAGATGCGCAGCCGCCGTGCCCGCCACCCAGGACACCACGCTGGCCAGCAAAAAAATGAGGAATTTGGTGTTGGTTTCCAGGCCGATGTTCTCGAACAGGCGCTTGAGCCACCAGACGGCAAAAGGATAGGACACGAAGGAGACAGCCAGACCCAACATGGTGCAGAACGGAGCAGGAAAGTCGCGTTGATGACGCGACGATTATCGGCAACGTCGGAGCGCCCGGCTGTGTGCGGCTGTAACGGCTGGCGGCCGGCTCCTCAAACCGGCTCGGCCGACGCCCTGTTCGAGTCCGTCTGCGACCAGGGCCAGAGCGCAGGGTCGGCGAAGCATCGCTTCAGGTAGTCGATCCACAGTCGCTGGCGCAAGGGCATGTGCTTGCGTTGGGCGAACACGACATGAATGCCGACCGGTGGCGCGGCGTAGTCGGCCAGCACCTCGACCAGGCCGCCCGTGGCCAAGTCGTCGCCGACCTCCCACATCGAGCGCCAGGCCAGGCCGTGCCCCTGGATGCACCACTGGTGCAAGACGGCGCCGTCGGTGCAATCGAGGGGCCCGCTCAAGCGCAGGTGCAAGGACTCGCCAGCCTGCTGGAACACCCAGCCGCGCGGCTGGCTGGCCACGCTGGAATAGGTCAGGCAGCGGTGCCGCTGCAGGTCCTGCGGCGCTTGCGGAGCCCCGAAGCGGCGAATGTAATCCGGCGACGCGACGCAGGCGCGGCGGCTTTCCCCCAGGCGTACGCTCACCAGGCTGGAGTCGGCCAGCGCGCCCACGCGTATGGCGCAGTCGTAGCCTTCGTTGACCAGATCGACCAGGCGGTCGGTGAGGTCCAGCGACAGGGTGACGTCGGGATTGCGCTGCCGGAATTCGGGCACAAGCGGCGCCACATGCTTGCGGCCGAACCCGGCTGGGGCGGTGATGCGCAGATGTCCACTGGCTTTGACCCCGCCTGCGGTCACACTGGCCTCGGCGCTTTGCAGATCGGCCAGCAGGCGGTGGCAATCTTCCAGAAAGGCGACACCCTCATGCGTGAGGCTGATGCGCCGCGTGGTCCGCACGAGGAGCTTGACACCGAGACGCGTTTCCAGCGCGTCGATGCGTCGCCCGATGATGGCCGGTGCCACGCCCTCGGCGTTGGCTGCTGCCGTAAGACTGCCGCGGCCCGCCACGGCGACGAACGTTTCAATCTGCTTGAGTCGGTCCATGTCGGCCTCTTGAGCCTGCCCAAATCTGGCCGGCGCTGTGCTTGAGTTGGGTACTAGACTCAATATTCGGCATTATTACCCCTATCAAAGTCAATAGTGACTTACGCCACGACGCTGGTCATGGCGCCAAATCAACTTAAACTTTGCAATGCAACATAGCGCTGCCGCAACTGGGCCGTCTCACGCCGTTCTGTCTCCTTTTGACGCTGGTGATGCCCCGATCGGGCGCGCGAGACGACCAGCATCACCGTTTTCCGCATCGCAACATAAAACACCTAACCCCACCCAGGAGATTCGCATGAAAGCCAATGATCTGCCGCAGGGCATCCGCATCGACGCCCCTCACAACCCGGCCTTCGACATCGTGCTCAGCCCCGAGGCGCTGGCTTTCGTCGCCACCTTGCACCGGGCCTTCGAGCCACGGCGCCAGGCATTGCTGAACGCGCGCAAGGTGCGGACGGC
>DAIAZB010000277.1 GCA_027443745.1 Thiomonas sp.
TCGACCTGCCCGGCCACCGGCGCGCGCACCGTGAGCTGCGCCAGTTCCTGCTGCTTGAGATCGGCCAGCGCCTTGAGCTGGCGCACGTGCTCGCGCTCGGCGGCCAGCAGCGCGCGATTGCCCGACTGCAGCTTGGCCAGGCGCTCGTGCTCGAACGCCAGTTGCTGCTGCTCGAGCTGGAATTCGAGCTTCTCGTCCTCGTATTTGAACCGGGGCACGATGCCTTGCGCGGCCAGCGTGGTGTCGGCCTTCAGGTGCATGGCCGCGGTTTCCACCTTGACCTTCATCGCCTCGATGCTGGAGCGCTGCGCCAGCACCGTGCTGTCCTGGGTCTGCTGCTGGGCCAGCCGCTTGGCCTGCGCGGCGGCGTAATCGGCCAGCGCGCCCTGCGCGGCGTTGGCCACCTGCGGGTTGGACAGCTTCAGCAAGGGCGCACCCCGCGCCACCGTCTGTCCCGGCTCGACGTACTTGACCTCGACGATGCCCGAGGCCGGCGCCGCCACCCAGCGCGACTCCGCCGGCACCAGCTTGCCCGCGGCCTGCACCTGCACCACGAACGGGCCGCGCATCACCGTGCCCAGCCACACTTCCGAACGCGCCACCTGCGCCACGCCCGGCGTGCTCAGGCGCCACGCCCACACCGCCAGCACGGTCAGTGCGATCGCGCCAGCCAGCGCCCAGGTCAGCCGGCGCCGCCACCACGGCTTGTGCGCCGCCGCGCGGCGCACGTCCATGGTCTCGAACAGATCGGGACGCTGTTCGCGGTTCATCGCTGCGGCCATTCCCTTGCGCGCCCGCCCGCGGCGGGCCATGCGCGCACCCTCGCGCGCTGCGTCTGCTGCGTCAAGCGGCAGGCCGGATCAAAGCTCATGCAGGCTCTCCGCCGGCTCCGCACGCGCGGCGCGGCGCGCGGGAAAGTGCGCGACCAGGAACACCGCCAGCAGCAGCACGCCGAGTGCGAGCCAGGTGGCAGCACCGTAGGGCACCACCTGCGCACCGGAGAGCAGCGAAAACTGCTGCGCCAGCCAGGGCGTGAACAACAGCGCCAGCAACGCCCCCGCCACACCCAGGATCACCGTGCCGCCCACTACCCCGGTGTACAACCGGCGCGGACTCGCCCCCAGCGCCTGCCGGATCGCATCCACCCGCTTGCGCATCGTCAGGAACAGTCGCAGAAACATCGCCAGCCCGGACAAGGCGATCAACAAGCCGAACCCCGCCATCGCGCCGAACACTGTCGCCAACACCCGCTGCGGCCGGTCGAGCCGACTCAGCAATTGAGTACTCGACTGGACCCCCGACACTTCGAGAAACGGCGCATCCTTCGCGAAGACGCGCCGCACTGCGGCCTTGAGCGCCAGGTAGCGTGCGACGGGAATCGCAGGGCGGATAAGGATGTTCCCCCCATGCACAAAACCGAAAGCCTTGCCCCCGCCCTGCATCGGCGCGATATAGCTCGCCACGGGGGCACGCCCCGGACCATGTAGGCACAGGGGACGGATCACCCCCCGCACGAGCAAGTGCGCGTTCTCGCCCATTCGATGCCACTCCACCGACCGCCCGACTGCGGCCGGCACGCTACCGAACAGGGTCCGCGCCACCTGGGCATCGATCAGGATCGCGTGGGGATCAGGATCGTTGTGGCTGAAATTGCGTCCGGCCAGCAGTTGCACCCCGCCGACCGGCAGCCACCCCGACGAGGCCGTAAATCCCTGCGTGACGACCCCGGCCTGGCCAGCCTCCAGCTTCCCCATTCCCTGGGTTCTGAAATTACCGGCGCCATGGCGATACGGGAAGCCGATCACCGGACCGAAGCCAAGCTCGGCATGTGGCGCGATGCCGGCGATGGCGCGCTGCAGATCCGCGCCCAGCACGGCATTCGAAACGGAGTGCCCGAATGCATTCGAGAGCGACTGCCCGGAGAGATGGGCAAGGTTGGTCCTCAGTACCGTGAGCCGTTGCCCCTGCAACATGCCCAGGTTTTCGTGCGCCATGCGCCATGCATACTGCACACCCCAGAGAGCCAACACCGCGAGAAACACGGCCAGGGTGAACTCGAGCGCAAGGATCAAGGCACCAACCTGCCGCTCGCCGCGCGGGCTGCTGACCCGTGCGGCACCGGATGCCTGCCGTTCGCGTGCCAGCGATACCCCGTGGACCAGTACCTCGATCAGCAGCACCACCAGGATCAGTAGCAGTGTCGGGATCAGGAGATGGGGCCAATGCAGAACCTGCCAAACGCGTCGCCATTGCGAGTGCGCGGACCAGGGCTGAGCCGAGATTGCGCGCCGCGTGAACACCAAGGCCGCTCCGAGCAGCGTGCCGCTGACCACCAGTGTCACCAGTGCCCCCAGCAGCGCGCGATACAGCACACGCCGCATCTGCCAGGCGCGCGTCGCCCCCAGGGTGCGCTCGATGGCGTGCACATCCCGGCGGCGCAGCACCTCAAGAAAGTTCACTGCCCCGAGATTGACCACCGTCAACAGCAGTGTCGCGGCGGCGAGACTCAGATACAACTTGAACTGGCGCACAGCGGTTGCCACGGCGCGTGGCCTGAAGGAAAACGGCTGGGTAAAAACCAGACCGTGACTTCCCTTGCCACGAACCGTTTCCGGCACGCCGTGCCAAGCCAGATCCAGATTGTGCCGGATTTCCGCCTGCGGCAGGTTCGCGGGAACGCTGAGCAATGGCGGGAGAAAGTACGGCAAAGGGAATGGCATCCATGCCAGCTGCTTGTGATACGACTCATCCTGGGCGTAGACCCCCGCGAAACCGTGGGTGACCACGCCGATGACATGCACGGTCAGGCCAGTGGCCCCACTCGCCATATGCAGGACAAGCGCGCGGTTGATGGCTGCCCGTGCACTGCCGAACAGCGCATCGGCGCAACGGCGATTGATCACCATCACCGGCTCGTGCGCGTTCACCTCGGCCGGAGAGATCACCCGTCCCAGCACATGCCGCAGATCCACGGCCTGGAAGTAATGCGCGCTGACCAGTTCCGTCGCAGCGTCAACGCGTTTCGAGCCGTTTGGCAAAGCCAGGCTGACAAATGGATCCAAGGCCGCTCCTGCGAGCGCAAACGAGTTCGGCAAACGCTGCGCCAACTGGCCGACGAGCTTGCCGGAAACCGTATAAGTCACGCCCTCGTTTGTGGCGATACCAAGTGCGAAGTAGCGTCGCGCCGGCGAGGCGCCGACGATGTGGCTGCCTGCCATCCCTTGCTGGAGCGTGTAGCAGAAGACCGTCGCCGCCAGGGCAACGCTCAGCATCAGATACGCGGCGATTTGGCGCTTCATTTGAGTGGCCTAATATACTGGAAGATTCTCTACATCTACCCGAGCCAGCTAGGTTGCAGAGTTGCTCATCAATTTGCGGCAACAGAGTACAGAATCCTATTTTAGATCACCAGTGGATCATGCCATGATCCACTGGTGTGCCGTTATTAATCAACGGCAAGCGGACTTACTATCAACCTTGCCCTTACAAACATGCTTATCCGCTTTGTCGACAAACTGAAACCGCGGACGGCTAGGGTGGTGGTTTCGTCGCTGTAAAAGAACAACCGGTGTTGGTCTTTGCCAACCTATACAAAGACCATCATTAAAAACAAACAAGATCATTAGAGCACTTATGATCCCCAACGCAAACACCGTCATTATGATCTTGCTTACCATTTGCGGTACCTGCGGCAACCGCCGAGAGCAATTCCGGGTTCGTAATTTCCACAACGCCAAGATCATCGAACTTCATCGAGCTTGGCAACGCGCTGTTGAGCACTTCGTTAGACATTTTGCGTTCTCCTCTTCATGACTAGCGTGGCAAGGCTCACCGTGGTGCTGCCACGCAATCGCACCACGGCCGAAAAGCTTCTTCATGGCAGGGCCAGTAACTAAAATCGAGCGATGGCCATCTGCATCGTCCAGCAAAGCCAACATGCTCCGGTTCGCTGCAATTGACAGATCAACTTGCGGCATGTGCCGGGCACCCGAGCTCAAACTTGTTACCGGATTTATAGCCCCTCGCCCAATAGTCCATCTTGGCACTGTCCAGCGTGATCGTGCCATCAGCATGCAGCTCACCAACCGCATTCCGATCCGAATGGAAATCGACCGTACACTTGACGATCTTCCCAGTGGGCCGAATGACAAAGTGATACGGTTTTGTGGCATAGCAAATATATGGGGCGCGGGGCTCGTCGTGTTCGCGGCCAATCCCACCGATCTCGTTCACTTCAACTTGACTCTCAAACAGGCCGGCGACGCCTGCAACGGCGCCGATGCCTTGATCCTCAAACATGTGTGCCAGCTTATCAGCTGTCGCTTGGGCTTCTTGCCGAGAAATGTACGCGATTTGACTGGACGTGGGACCGCCGAGATTGCTGATCTCTCGCACAAAGATGCTGAATCTTTTGTCCCCTTTCAATTCGCCAATAATTCGATCGGCCAGCCGAAAAAGACTCTCGGCATTCCCCGGCATGATATGCAATCGCAGAAGGATGCTGAAATCGAGACTCGATCGATGCGCCGCCATGAGGTTGGACCAGATCTTCTCAAATGTCCCCTCGCCGGAGGCGCTGCGCCGCGTCCTGTTGTGCTCGGGCTCGTCGCCATCCAGAGTGATCTGGTAACGCTTTTGCTGCAGCTCGACCAACGCCGTCAGCGTGGTGAGATCCAGCAAATAGCCGTTGGTGGTCATTTCCCCGCCGCGCGCTCCAATCGCGCCGGAACGGCAGAGCTTCTCGGCGCTTTCACAAATTTCGAAAACAACGTCTTTCGCAAGCAGGGGCTCACCGCCGAACCAGCTCAAGCTCAAGTAATCCAACCCGTAGCGCTCGACCCGTTTTGCGATCAGATTCTTGATCCCTTCGCGCACCGGCGGCTTCATCTTGCCGATGATGAAATCCTCGTAGCAGTAGACGCACCTGAAATTGCACCGTTCGGTCGGCATCACGGTGAGTTCCAGGCGCTTCTTCAGATCGACCATGACCGATCTCCTTTGGCTGCTCATTACGCTGACATAGAAGCGATCTGCAGCACCCGGTCGCTGTTGGCCAGTGTCTCCGGTCGATGCGCCAGCACCAGCCGGGTCAATTGCATACGTTTGACGATGGCGTTGATCTCGCGCTCCTTGGCCACATCCAAGTGGCTGGTCGCCTCGTCCAACACCAGGAATTGCGGTTTCCGGTACAGCGCCCGCGCCAGCAGCACGCGCTGCTTCTGCCCGCCGGACAAGCTCGAACCCATGTCGCCCACCAGCGTCTGGTAGCCCATCGGCATCGCCGCGATCTCGTCGTGAATCTGCGCCTGTCGCGCCACGGCCTCGACCTTGAGCGGTGTGGTGTCGGGATCGAACAGCGCGATGTTGTCGGCGATGGAACCGGCGAACAGGGTGTCCTCTTGCATCACCGCGCCCACCAGGCTGCGATAGCGCACCATCCCCAGCGTGCGGATGTCGACGCCGCCGAACAGGATCTGACCCTCGCTCGGTTCCAGCAGGCCCAGCACCAGCTTGGCCAGCGTGGTCTTGCCCGTGCCGGAGGGCGCAGCGATGGCCAGGCTCTCGCCCGGTGCGATGCTGAAGCTCAGATCCTGGATCACCCAGGGCTCGCCGTCGGCGTAGCGGAAGCTCAGGTGCTTCACCTCGAGCCGGGGCTCGGGGTCGGGGCCGGTGTACGTGCCGTGGAGTTCGGCTTCGGGTTCTGTCAGTGCGATATCGGCCACGCGCTCGGCGTGCAGGCCCAGCATCTTGAAGTCGTTCCAGTGATCGATCAGGTTTCCCGCGCGCTGCGTGAACTGGTCGGCGTAGGCGGCGAAGGCCACCAGCATGCCGACGCTGAATTCGCCGCGTAGCACCAGTAGCGCCGCCAATCCGATTACCAGCACGCGCTCAGCGCCGAAGACCAAGCCTTTCCCTGCCTGAAAAGCGATGTTCCAGCGCTGGATAGCGATTTCGCACTGCGTGGTGTCCACTAACGTGTTGGCGTAGCGCGCGCGGCGATGATCCTGCCGGTTGGCCAGCTTCAGCGGCTGAATGCCA
>DAIAZB010000278.1 GCA_027443745.1 Thiomonas sp.
CGCCCATCGGGGCCAATACAGGGGTAGATCCATGGCAGAGATCAGTCGCAGCGCGCTGTTCGGCAAGCTCAACAAGCTGGCGTACCGGGGTATCGAGAGCGCCACCGTGTTCTGCAAGTTGCGCGGCAACCCGTACGTGGAACTGGTGCACTGGATCCACCAGATCCTGCAGCTGCAGGACTCGGACCTGCACCGCATCGTCAAGCAGTTCAACCTCAACCCGTCGAACCTGGCGCGCGACGTCACCGACGCACTGGATCGGCTGCCACGCGGCTCCACCAGCATCTCCGACCTCTCCAGCGATGTCGAGGAAGCGGTCGAGCGCGGCTGGGTGTTTGCCACCCTGATGTTCGGGGAGGCACAGGTGCGCACCGGTTACCTGATGGTGGGCGTGCTGCGCATGCGCCATCTGCGCAACACGCTGCTCGGCGTGTCGAAGGAGTTCGAGAAGGTCAAGCCCGAGACCCTGGTGGAGAAGTTCGCCGAAGTGGTGGCCGGTTCGCCCGAGGACGGCCAGAGCGCCAGCGATGGCTTCAAGCTGGGTGGCGCGGGTGCGCCCGGCGAGGCCAGCGGTGCGATGAGCCCGGCGCAGATGGGCAAGCAGGAGGCGCTCAGGCAGTTCACGGTCGATCTCACCGAACAGGCGCGCAGCGGCAAGCTCGATCCCATTGTCGGCCGCGACGACGAGATCCGCCAGGTGGTCGACATCCTGATGCGCCGCCGCCAGAACAACCCGATCCTGGTCGGCGAGGCCGGCGTGGGCAAGACCGCGGTGGTGGAGGGCTTCGCCCAGCGCGTTGTGCGCGGCGACGTGCCTCCGTCGCTGAAGGACGTAGAGCTGCGCACGCTGGACGTGGGCCTGCTGCAGGCCGGCGCCAGCATGAAGGGCGAATTCGAGCAGCGCCTGCGCTCAGTGATCGAGGAAGTGCAGGCCAGCCCGAAGCCGATCATCCTGTTCGTCGACGAGACCCACACCCTGGTCGGCGCCGGCGGTGCGGCCGGCACGGGCGATGCGGCCAACCTGCTCAAGCCGGCGCTGGCGCGCGGCACGCTGCGCACCATTGGCGCTACCACCTTTGCCGAGTACAAGAAGCACATCGAGAAGGACCCCGCGCTCACCCGCCGCTTCCAGACCGTACAGGTCGACGAGCCGAGCGAGGAGAAGGCCATCCTGATGATGCGCGGCGTCGCCAGCACGATGGAAAAACACCACCGCGTTCAGATCCTCGACGAGGCGCTGGAGGCGGCCGTGAAGCTGTCGCATCGCTACATTCCCGCGCGCCAGCTGCCGGACAAGTCGGTCAGCCTGCTCGATACCGCCTGCGCCCGCGTCGCGGTGAGCCAGCATGCTGTGCCGCCGGAAGTGGACGACACCCGTAAGCGCATCGAGGCGCTGGAGACCGAGCTGGCGATCATCGCGCGCGAGAAGACCGTGGGCGTTGACGTGGCCGAGCGCGAGGCCTCCGCTAGCGAGAAGCTGGCGGTGCAGAAGCTCCGACTGGAGAAGCTGGAGGCCGACTGGCAAGCCGAGAAGGTGCTGGTCGAGCAGATCCTTGCCCTGCGCGCGAAGCTGCGCGGTGATGTCGCGCCGGTGGAAGGCACCGGCAGCAAACTGGAGGCGGCCGCCAATGCCAAGGCCGAAGCCGAGGCGCCCGCGGAGGCGCCGGTTCCCCTCGGCGATACCGAGCGCACAGCCGCACTGGAAGCACTCAAGGGCCTGCAGGCGCAGCTTACCGAGCTGCAAGGCGAGAGCCCGCTGATCCTGCCTACCGTCGACTACGTGGCGGTGGGTTCGGTGGTGTCCGACTGGACTGGCATCCCGGTCGGCCGCATGGTCAAGAGCGAGCTCGAGACTGTGATGAACCTCGCCGGCCTGATGGGCAAGCGGGTGATCGGTCAGGACCATGCGATGGAGATGATCGCCAAGCGCATCCAGACCAGCCGCGCGGGCCTCGACAACCCCAACAAGCCGATCGGCGTGTTCATGCTCGCCGGCACCTCCGGCGTCGGCAAGACCGAGACCGCGCTGGCGCTCGCCGAGGCGCTGTACGGCGGCGAACAGAACGTCATCACCATCAACATGAGCGAGTTCCAGGAGGCGCACACCGTCTCCACGCTCAAGGGCGCGCCTCCCGGCTACGTGGGCTACGGCGAAGGCGGCGTGCTCACCGAAGCGGTGCGCCGCAAGCCGTATTCGGTGGTGCTGCTGGACGAAGTGGAGAAGGCCCACCCGGACGTGCACGAGATCTTCTTCCAGGTGTTCGACAAGGGCGTGATGGAGGATGGCGAGGGCCGCCGGATCGACTTCAAGAACACCCTGATCCTGCTCACCACCAACGCCGGCACCGACATGATCGCCGGCCTGTGCAAGGACCCGGAGCTGATGCCCGAGCCCGAAGGCATCGCCAAGGCGTTGCGCGAGCCGCTGCTCAAGGTGTTCCCGCCGGCACTGCTGGGACGCCTGGTGACGATTCCGTATTACCCGCTGAGCCCAGAGATGCTGGGCGAAATCGTCAAGCTGCAATTGGGTCGCATCAAGAAACGCGTCGAAGCGCGCTACAAGATCCCCTTCGACTACGACGACGACGTGGTGAAGCTGGTGGTGAGCCGTTGCACCGAGAGCGAGTCCGGCGGGCGCATGATTGATTCGATTTTGACGAACACGATGCTTCCGGATGTGAGCCGCGAATTCCTCAACCGGATGATCGAGGGGCGGGCGATTGCGGGAGCCAGGGTGAGTGTGCAGGACGGGGATTTCAGCTACGGGTTCGCGTGAGGTTCATTGCGCCGGTGCATCGCGTAGGACGCGTTGCCGGCACACACGGACAGTACGGTGGCGGTACCAACAACTCTGATGGGCGGCCGATTACGCAGCCCGACTCACAACGACAGGAGTATAGGCATGGCCGGGTTCGGAGCTTTTGCTAACAAGCGCTTGTGCGACGTGGTGTTCCCCGGTACGCACGATGCGGGTATCTACGGCAGTCAACTTGGCAGCATGGTCAAGACGCAGAACCTGAGCATCGGTGAGCAGGCGAAAGCAGGCGTGCGCTATTTCGACCTGCGCATCATCAAGGTCAAGACGTCCAGCGGCCTCGTGCAGAAGGCTTATCACGCGCCCAGTTTCAGCAAGAAGGAAGACAAGAAGCTGGGCTCGTACCAGAAGGCCAGCGTCGTTGGCGACGTTGGCAGCGAACGCTTGTCGCAGATGCTGGATCAGGCACGCGATTTCGTGATGAAGAACCCGGAAGAGTTCCTCATCCTGCGCTTTTCAAAGTGCGGCGATACGGAGGACGTGGCCAACCAGTGCATCCTGAAATTGGGGGGCGAGCGCTTCGCCGCAAACGTCAATCTCAACGTTGCCACCATTGCCTCGTTGCAAGGCAAGGTGATCACAGTCTTCGATCGCGGCGACTTCAACAAGTTTCCGGCGCAACTGAAGAGCACCCCAGGCATCCTGCCGGTCAAGGCGCTGTTCAACAAGGATGGCAGCGGGCATGCGGAATACGAACCCCACATGTGGGGACTGCAGTACTTCGGAAGCTACTCGAACACCGGCGACGTGAAGAAGAACATCAAGAAGCAGAAGAAAATTCTTTCGCAAGGTCCGATCAGCAGTCCGGAACTACTCGGCATGATGTACTGGACCCTTACGTCGAACTGGAAGGAGGGTCTGCACAAACTGTTTAGCAGCATCGAGAAGCGCGACAGCGGCATGTGGTCGTCGTCCCAGCAGTCGTTGGTCGATGCCTGGAAGGCGGGCGTCAAGGATCACATCGTTACGCGCGCAGGTGTGCTGCACCAGCAGTGGCGTGCCGAAGGGTTCCCACCCCGGGCAATCAACCGGGTCTCCAAGTCCTTCATGCCGAACATCATCATGATCGACTTCGCCGACCACGACCGTTGCGCCACGATCTGGAATCTCAACTTGGCCACAGAAGACATGATCGGCAGGTTGCGCGACGACTTGTTGGTGACGGGCTGATAGCAACTGGTAAGGACCACACTTCTTTGGTCACCCGATCGCAGGTATGCCGTTGACGGGAGTGAGGAGCGTGCCCGGATTGTGATCGGTGCAGGTTTTCAGGGCTGACCGACGGATGGACTGGGGCGCTGGCGCTCGCGCGGTCAATCGGATGGGGTGCACGGATAATCGGCAAGCCTCGGAGTGGAAGGTGGAGCCAGCGATGCGCGGGATGTGCATGCTCTCGGCCGTGCAGGGTGTGGTCACCGAGCACGGCAAGCCGGTTCCGGGGGGGGCGGTGATCAAGCGCAGCTTCTTCTGGCACTAGAAGAGCGAACGCAGCTCGGATCAGGCCGTGACCGACACGCAGGGGTACTTTGAACAGCCCGCAATATGGCGCAGTTCGCCGTTCGGCTCGTTGTTGCCGCTTGAGTCGGCGGTGGAGCAACAGATATCCATCGAACAAGGCGGCAAGAGCTACGTCGCCTGAAGGTTCATGAAGGGCTCCTGCCAGGAGAATGACGGGATTTCGGGCGGTCGATCGAGTTGCGCTGTCCGCTTGAGAGCGAGCCAATCAAACGCCGCCTGAAGGAAGGCCAAATCGAGCACGACATCTTCGGGATTTGCGATCTGCCCATGATCACCCATGGGAACCGGGCACTGCCATGAGACGCAGCGAGGCCTGCGCCGGTGAAGCTGGTCTGTCGGGCAGGACGATGATACGAATCGCCGGCCGATTGCGCATTGAATGGAAGGGAACCCCTAATGCAACCCGCCGCCGGTCTTACCGATATGCACGTCTACCCCATGGTCACCGGTGTGATGCCCATGTCGCCAGGCCGGTTTCCGCGTCCGGCGCGCCCACGGTGCTGATCGGTGGCCTGCCGGTAGCACGACTAGGCGACATGGCCGTATGCGTCGAACCGCTGGAAAGCATCGTCATGGGGGGCGCGTTGCTGGTTGCGAAAAGGGGAAGGACCGAAAGCTGCGTCAGCTTCACTTACTTCTTGGCGCTGTGACAGCTGGATTCGGTTCCGTTCCTGTATTTCCAGAGAATAGTTTCTGCATGGATTCGCGTATTGAATGAAAACTTGTCCGGGAGTTTCAGCATTTCATGTCCACGATACCCACACACGCAACCTGGATGACCCAGACCGAGTTGCGCATGAAGCCCCGCAGTTCCGAGCTGAAGAAGCTGGACGAGGCGATCAAGGCGCACGATCTGGCGAAGACGCCGGACAAGGTCAAGGCGGTGCGGCAGGCACTGGCGGCGTGGAAACGCGCGAAGGGCGACGGCTGGAAGATGAGCGAGCGCAACAAGGCGCCGAACTTTCCGTTCACCAACCTCAGCAAGGCGGTTTACGTCGATCTCAAGCTGCCGCCGGACGAGGTGGCCGCGCTGAAGTTCTGGGACGACTCGCGGCGCCGGAAGCTGCAGACCCTGTTCGAGGGAAAGCGGGTGGTGTTGCGTGTGGTGGACAGCTACGCGCAACTGCATCTGGCTCATAAGAACCTCACCGAGGCCATACAGGGCGTCAAGGCGACTGGATCCGGTGCGGTCAAGACGGCGCTGCAGCCGGAGGTGACCCAAGCCGTCAACGACATGTTCGGCACGCAGATCGCGACGCTGAAGGATTTCGCCGCGCAGGCCGTGGCCGAGACCGGGACGGCCGGGATCATCCAGGCGATCGACCACGTGGCCAGCATGCTGCCGGTCATCAGCCTGGTGGCGGATGGCGGCAAGATGCTCTCGCAGTGGGGCATGGCCATCTACAAGGGCTATAAGCAGTACGAAACGTCCACGCACGGTTTCGCCATCGCCAGCGGCGACCCGGCGGCGGCATTCGCTGCGGTCCAGGCCCTGCTGGCGCGGGAAACGGCGAACCAGGTCGCGAAGGCTTCGATCACTTCGGCGGCGTTCGCCGCAAACACCGCCTTGCATGCAGCGAAGGGGGCCGGCGCGGTGCTGGCGCCGGCGGTGGGGGCCGCCAAGGCGGCGGCCAACGCGGCGCGCGTCATCGCCAAATTCGCCATCGAGTTCCGCGAGACCGTGATGGTCAACAAGGTGCTGAAGAATCCTGAGTTGCTGGACCTGCGGGCGTTCAAGACCTGCCCGTTACTCGGTGCCTACATGTTGGTGTGCTCGGATACCTCGGATCTGGTGGCCATGCTGTTCGACGAATTCGGCCAGGCCGGCTGGATGGAGGACATCGAGCCGCTGATCAGGAAGCATATCCACCCGGTACAGGATCGTGCGGCAGATCTGGTGCAAAGCTCGCCCTTCGTCATCAGCGGCGTGCCGATCCACAGGCCGCTACGCTCCACGTTGAGCGTGGGCAGCATGCTCAGTAATTTCCTCTGAACCGCATCGAGCCAGGGAGCGTCCCATGCAACCCGCCGCCCGCCTCACCGACATGCACGTCTGCCCCATGGTCACGCCCGGGGTTCCGCCCATTCCGCACGTGGGCGGGCCCATCGTGTCCCCCGGCGCGCCCACGGTGCTGATCGGCGGCCTGCCGGCCGCGCG
>DAIAZB010000279.1 GCA_027443745.1 Thiomonas sp.
GAACGCGCCATCACCCACGAGGCGCAGCGCCAGATCGAGCTGATCGAAGACGGCGGCACGGTGCGCCAGGAAACGCGCCTGTTCGACCCCGAGCGCGGCGAGACCCGCACCATGCGCACCAAGGAAGACTCGCACGATTACCGCTATTTCCCCGACCCCGACCTGCCGCCTCTGGTCATTGCCCCCGCATGGATCGAGCAAGTGCGCGCCAGCCTGCCTGAGCTGCCGGGGCAGATGGCCGAGCGTTTCATGCGCGACCACGCCTTGTCCGCCGAGGACGCCGCCTACCTCACCCAAAGCCGCGCCCATGCCGCGTACTTCGAGGCCTGCCTGCAGGCGATGGGTGGCCGCAACGATGCAGCGCATGGCGCCAAGCTGGCGGCCAACTGGATCATGGGCGAACTCGCGGCGCATCTGAACCGCGCCGAGCTGGAGCTGGACGCCGTGCCCGTGAGCGCGGCGCAACTCGGCCAGCTCATCAACCGTCTGCTGGACGGCACGCTCAGCAGCAAGACCGCACGCGAGGTGTTCGCCGCGCTGTGGGACGGCGCGGGTGGCACGCCGGGCGCGGTGGACGCCATCATCGAAGCCCGCGGTCTGCGCCAGGTGAATGACACCGGCGCGATCGCCGCAGCGGTCGCCGCCGTGCTCGCGGCCAACCCGAAGAACGTCGAGGAATACCGCGCCGGCAAGGCCAAGGCGCTCAACGCCCTGGTCGGCCAGGTGATGAAGGCCAGCGGCGGCCGCGCCAACCCGCAGCAGGTGGGCGAAGCGCTGCGCGCGGCGCTGGATGCCGCGCCCCCGCCGTCCCCATCGGCCTGAAGCCAGGTTCCGGTCACGGCACCCCTTGCTCCAACCACGAGGTGTTCCCCATGCCCCCAGCCTTCACGCTACGCCCCGTCGTGAGTGACGACTACGCTCAGTGGAAGCCGCTCTGGGATGGCTACAACGCGTTCTATGGCCGCACCGGGCCAACGGCGCTGCCGCCGGACATGACCGCGACCACCTGGGCGCGTTTTCTCGACCCGGCCGAGCCCATGCACGCCGTGGTTGCCGAGCGCGACGGCCAATTGCTCGGCCTGGTGCACTTCCTGTTTCACCGCAGCACCACGCTGATTGCGCCGACTTGTTACTTGCAAGACCTCTACACCCAGGAAGAGACGCGCGGCCAGGGAGTCGGCCGCGCCCTCATCCAGGCTGTGTACGAACGCGCAGCGGCGGCGGGCTCGCAGCGCGCGTATTGGCTCACGCACGAGACCAACCACGTGGCCATGCGGCTCTACGACCAGGTTGCCGAGAAGTCCGGGTTCGTGGTGTATCGCAAGGTGCTCTAGCGGCCGGCGGCATGCGCCACAATGCGCCCATGCTTGACAACGTGACCGCTTCCTTGCGCCAGGCCGTGGCGCAGCAGGTGCGCCAACTGGCCGGCGACAGCCGCGCCGCGCTGGACTTCACCCAGCCCGTGGGAGACCCCGGCTGGTTCGGCCCCGACTCGGTGGCCTGGCGCGTGCATGCCGATTTTGTCGCCATGATGACTGGCGGCATCGGCGCGCTACTGCTGCAGGCACTGCACCCGCTGGCGCTGGCCGCTGTGTGGGACCACTCCGATTTCCGCGACGACTTGCGCGGCCGGCTGCATCGCACCGCGCTGTTCATCGCCACCACCACCTACGGTCCCTGCGCTGCGGCGCAGGATGCGGTGGAGCGCGTGCGTGCCATCCACGCCCAGGTGCGCGGCGTCGCGCCGAATGGCCGCAGTTACTCGGCCGACGACCCGCATCTGCTCAGCTTCATCCACGTCGCCGAGGTCTACAGCTTCGTCACCGCGTACGACTGGCTGATGCCGGCGCACTCCGCCGGTTCGCGCCCAACCGGGCCGGCGGCATTGTCGCTGCACGAGCGCGATGCCTATGTCGCCGAGATGGCGCGCGTACCGCTGGCCCTCGGCGCCACCGAGGTGCCGCACAACTGGGCCGGCCTGCTGGCGCAACTGGAGAGCTATCGGCCCGAACTCGAAGGTGGCCCCCGCCCGCAAGCCATTTTGCGCATGCTCCGCGGCATGTCGCGCCAGCCGCCTGGCCAGTCCGCGGCCGAGAGTGCGATGCGCCGCCTGCAGACTGCGCTGGGCGGGCGGCTCAGTGCCGTGCCACTGCATCTGATGATGACCGCCGCCACCGCGCTGCTGCCGCCCTGGGCGCAACCGCTCTACGCCCTGCCGGCACCACACCCGCTGCAGCTCGCTCCCACCCGGACCGCACTGCGCACCGCTGTGCCGTTGATGCGCTGGGCGCTGCGCGACGGCGTGGCGGCGCAGGCGCGCCTGCGCCTTCAAGCACCACCGTGCGCCTGAGCGCGGACGCTCCAACGGCAACCTGACAACGCAGCCACGCCAGTATGCATGGGGGTGTATATGTGGCTTGATGCGTCGCAATGCATCGGCGAAATTGCTCGATTCCATCGAAACTATTTGTTGGACTCGTTTCAAATTTTCTGGAGAATGCGCACACATTCATCAATGAGGAAATTGCGATGGAGCGATGGAACAAGCTGTGGCGACTTTGGGTTGGCGCGGCTGTGCTGGGCTTGTGCGGATGGGCGCAAGCAGGGGTGTTGCCCGGCCCGCTGGTGACGCCGCAATGGCTCCATGCCCATGCCAAGGATGTGCAGGTCGTCGATCTTCGCGACAACCTCAATAGCTTGTCGGACGACCCGAAGTTCACCACGGTGAATGGCAGGAAGGTGCTCGATGTGGTGGGCGGCCACATCGAAGACGCGCTGTCGGTCAACTTCTGGGGGCTGCGGCACAAGCGGGACATCGACGGCAAGAACGTGGACTTTCTGCTGCCCACGGCCGAGGAATTCCAGGCCAGCATGCAAGCCGTGCAATTGCAGCAGGACAAACCCATCGTCATCGCCCCCACGGGCGACGATGCAACCTCGCTGCAGGAAGCCGCGTTTTTCGCCTGGGAACTGCAACTGTTTGGCGTTCCGGCCGAGCAGATTGCGGTGCTCGACGGCGGCACGCATGCGTGGATCGCCGCCGGCTACCCGGTGGACACCGATGCCATCGCCCCCATGACCTCCAGCGCATGGACGGCCAAAGCGCCCAACCCCGAACTCCTGGCCACGATTGCGCAAGTGCAGGCGGCGCAGCGTGCGCACCAGCCGCTGCTGGATGCCCGGCCGTTGGCGCAGTTTGCCGGGCTTGAGCGCACGCCCGTGGTGCCGGTGTTCGGGCGCCTGGCCGGTTCGCGCGCGTTGCCGGCGGAACTGCTGTATCGCCAGGCGGCCGACGGCTCTTGGCACTTCCTCACGTCTGCGCAGTACAAGACGGTGTTCGCGCTCGACGGCGTAGCGCGCCCGCAGCGCGGCATCCTCTATTGCAACACCGGCCAATACGCCGCTGGCGCATGGTTCGTGCTCGACCGCATCATGGGCATCAGGGGATTGCGTGAATACCCCGGCGGCATGAACGAGTGGGTGCAACGCGGCCTGCCGGTCGTCCAATTCTGAGCCGCACCGGGGCGATCGAGGCAGAGATCTCCAACCGCCCCGGCCGCCGCAGCTTGCAACACGCATCGGACCCCTGGCGTGCCGTGACCAACAGGGGCCCAACCCACCCGTTCACGAGGAGACCATCATGAACACACATCGCTGCACGCGCATGTTGCGCCACGCACTTCTGGCGCTGACCCTGGCCCTGGGCGGCTTGGGTCTGGCCCAAGCCGCCAATCCGTCGATGCTGAAAGATTTCAACTTCGACAAGCCGACATTCATCCATGACCTGCCTTTTGCCCAATACAAGCTGGTGCTGCAGGTCGACGAAGACAATCCGGCCCTGTGGAACCTCACACTCAACAATGCGCAAAACGTGCTCGACCACTTCGGCCAGGAAAAAGTGCGCATCATCATCGTCGCCTTCGGTCCGGGGCTGAAGATGTTCCTGAAAGACAGCCCAGTGGGTGATCGCATCGCCGCCCAGAACGCCGAAGGCATCGAGTTCGACGCCTGCCACAACACCATGGAAGCCATGGCGAAAAAGATCGGTCACATGCCGGTGCTGGTGCCCGACGCCGTGATCGTGCCGGCCGGTGTGGTGCGCATCATGCAGCTTGAAAAAGCCGGCTTCGCCTACATCAGGCCCTGAGGCGTCGCCCGGCACAGGCACGCTTCAAGCCGCGCCCAGCGCCTCCAAGGCGTCGTCGAATGCCGCGATGAGGTGATCGGCGTCGGCCGCGGTGTGCGCCGGGCAGGCCAGCACCATGTTGTGAAACGGCGTGAGCAGCACGCCGCGATTGAGCAGCGCAAGCTGCAGCGCCGCTTCCAGCGCGTCGCGAAAAGCGGCGCGAGCCTCGCTGCCGTTGCGCGGCCGCTGTGGCGCGAACTGGCATTCGCAACGCGCGCCGATGCGGGTCACGCACCAGGGCAGTCCACGCTTGGCAATCACCGCTTCCAGGCCATCGGCCACGCGCTGCGCGGTGACGAACATGCGGTCATAGGCGGCGTCGGTCATCACCTCGGCAAGCATCGCGCGCATCAGGCGCAAGGTGAGCAAACCGGCCGATAGCGTGGTGCCGATGCCGGAATGCCCCGGAACCGCCGCGCCCTTGGCCTGCTGCATGCGCGCGCCCACTTCGGCGCTGAAGCCATAGGCCGCACCCGGTGTGCCGCCGGCGATCGGTTTACCCAGAACCAGGATGTCGGGCTGCAGGCCACAGGCGCGGGCGTAGCCCCCGGGGCCGCAGGAGATGGTGTGGGTTTCGTCCAGCACGAGCAACGCGCCGTGGCGGTGTGTGAGGGCGCGCACACCCTCGATGAAGCCGGGGTCGGGCAACACCATGCCGATGTTCGTGAGCACCGGCTCGGTGATGACACAGGCCACGTCGCCCGCGGCCAGCGCGGCTTCGAGTGCGGGCAGATCGTTGAACTCGACCACGCGGGTGAAGGTGGCGGGATCGTGCACCTGGCCCAGCAGGCTGGGCCGGGTGCGGGTGCTGCCATCGGCCGCGAGATCGACGAACACATCGTCCACCGTGCCGTGATAGCAGCCGTTGAACACGACGATGTGCCGGCGCCGGGTGATGGCACGCGCCCAGCGCAGCACGAAGCGGTTGGCGTCGCTGGCGGTGGCCGTGAACTGCCACATCGGCAGGCCGAAGCGCTGCTCCAGCAGCGCGGCCACATCCAGCGCCACGCTGGACGGCAGCATGGTGGTGGCACCGCCGCCGCCGAACTCGGCCAGCTCGCGCGCCACCGGCTCCGGGCTGTGGCCGAACATCGCGCCGGTGTCGCCGAGGCAGAAGTCGATGAGCTCGTGGCCGTCCACATCCCACAAGCGCGCGCCCACAGCCCGGTCAACGAACAGCGGTACGGGCGAGGGCGCGTCGGCCATCCAGTGCATCGGCACGCCGAAGAGGAAATGGCGCGCAGCGCGCGCATGCAGCGCGCGCGACTGCGGATGGTCGGCCAGGAAACGGGCCGATTCAGCCGCGAAGAAACGCGCGATGCGTTCGCGAGGCAGGTCAGACATGAGGTCGGAGCTCGGAGCGGCGAGGGTGTTCATGCGAGGGTTGGCAGGTTGGAGGCAAGCAATCTGAGCGAACGGGCACCGCCGTGTGCATGCACACGCGCCGCGAAGTGGCTCTGTTTCCATTCCCGGAAATGGCCCCTTCGATTCGCCAGAATCTGACCTATTCTCCAGTCCGCTTTGTGTGCAGTCAATGTGTCTATCCATCCGCGTGCCGGTGTGCCCGGGCGCGTTCGCAGCTTCAGCAGAAATCATCATGGCGCAACACGGCTTCGCCTTCCTCGCGCAACAGCGCTTCCTCGGCGCCGCCCCGGTTTCGGGCGGTGACGTCACCCCGTTCGGCGTGGCCGGCGTGGCCTGGGACGGAGCCACCACCAACCGCCCCGGCGCCCGCTTCGGCCCGGCCGCCATCCGCCAGGCCAGTGCCATGCTGTGCGACGCGACCCATCCCTTGTTCGATCTCGACTTCCCTGCAGACGCGCATGGTGACGCGACATCTCCGGCGGCGTACCTGCAAGACCACGGTGACCTGCACCTGCCCAACACCAGCCTGACGGGCCTGCGTGCGGCACTGGAACCGAAGGCCGAAGCGCTGATGCGCAGCCAGCACATGCTGTGGCTGGGCGGCGATCACTCCATCACCCTGTCGCTGCTGCGCGCGGCGCGCAAGCTGCATGGGCAGCCGCTGGCCGTACTGCATTTCGACGCCCACTGCGACACCTGGGCCGACCATTTCGGTGAACCTTCCGGCCATGGCACCTGGGTCTACGAGGCCGTGCAGGAAGGGCTCGTCGTGCCGCAGGGTTTCGTGCAGGTGGGCATTCGCTCGGCGGCGCAGCGCGAGGCGCGGGAGTACGTCAACGCCATCGGCGGGCGCGTGATCACGGCTCGCGCATTGCTCGGCCTCGACGGCGCGGCGCAACTCGCCGGTGTGGTGCGCGACATCGCCCAGCGCCTGCAGGCAGCCGCGGCACCGGTGTATCTGACGCTGGACATCGACTGCCTCGACCCCGCCTTCGCCCCGGGAACCGGCACGCCCGAACCCGGCGGCCTGAGCACCAGCCAGGTGCTCACCCTGCTCGAAGAGCTGTGTGTCATGCCCTTGCCCTTCGTCGGCATGGACTGTGTCGAAGTGGCGCCGCCTTACGACCACGCCGAGCTCACCTCGAACGCCGCCGCCGTGTGCGTCTGGACCTATCTCTGTGCGCGTCTGGCTGCCGTCGGGCATGCCGGGACGGCAGCCAAAGCATGATGCGCCTGCAGCGGCAGTCTCAGGCCCTGGTCGAGCAGTCCTACTACCAGGCCACGGCCCATGCCGCGCCCAGCCACGCGCCACTGGAGGGCGTGGCGCGGGCGGATGTGTGCATCGTCGGCGCCGGGCTGGCGGGCTTATCGGCCGCGCTGGAATTGGCGCGGCGCGGCATGAAGGTCGTTGTGCTCGAGGCCATGCGCGTCGGCTGGGGCGCGTCCGGCCGCAACGGTGGCCAGGCCCTGGCCGGCTATGCCAGCGAGATGAAGCCGTTCGAGCAGCAACTCGGCCAGACCGCGGCGCATGACGCCTGGGAGATGTCGCTCGAAGCCCTGCGTTTGATGCAGGCGCGCATCACCCAGTACGCCATCGACTGCGACTGGACCCCGGGAGCCCTCACCGTCGCCGTCACGGCGGCAAAAGCCCGTGCGCTGCAACACTGGGTGGAGCACATGCAAGTCCGCTACGGCGCGCACCATCTCGAATGGCTGGACGCCGCCGCCACCCGCGCATGGGTCGACACCCCGCGTTATTGCGCCGGGGTGATGGACCCGCTGGGCGGCCACCTCCATCCGCTCAACTACACCCTGGGCCTGGCGCGTGCCGCCAGCGCGGCCGGCGCCATCTTTCACGAGGGCAGCGAAGTTCTCGCGCTCGAGTCCGGCAAGGGGGCGGTCGCGGCTCGCGCGCGTGACCCGGTCCGGTTCCCGGCTTCGATGCGCGCCAGGGGCCTTGCGCGGGTGCGCACCGCCCAAGGCGAGGTGCATTGCGACCACATCCTGCTCGCCGGCAACACACAGCTCGGCGCAGTGGCGCCGCAACTCGCGCGCCGCATCATGCCCGTGGGCACCTACATCATCGCCACCGCGCCGCTGGGGCGCGAGCGTGCCCAGGAGCTCATCCGCAACCGCGTCTGCGTCAGCGACAACCAGTTCGTGCTCGACTATTACCGCCTCGCGGCCGACGACCGTTTGTTGTTCGGCGGCCGCGTCAGCTACTCCACCGTGTCGCCGCGTGACCTCGCCGCCACCATGCGCCAGGGCATGCTGCGGGTGTTCCCGCAACTGGCCGACGTCGGCGTCACCCACGCCTGGGGCGGTTTCGTCGACATCACCATGAACCGCGCTCCCGACTTCGGCCGGATTGCGCCCGACATCACGTACCTGCAAGGCTTCTCGGGTCACGGTCTGGCGCTCACCGGGTTGGCCGGGCAGCTGGCCGCCGAAGCCATCGCCGGTCAGGCCGAGCGCTTCGACCTTTTCACCCGTTTGCATCACCGCCCCTTCCCCGGTGGCGATCTGCTGCGCACCCCGGCGCTGGTGCTGGGCATGCTGTGGTACCGGTTGCGCGAATTGCTATAGCCGCAGCGCTGTGACGGGCTTGCAGTTTCGGGCGCCGGCTTGCCCGGACGCGACATGCCCCATGCCGGCTGTTGGCGTCGATCCGCCGCTGCCGGCACAGCGGTGCGGTGCGGTGATGCGACGCGCAGCACCAGGAAACGGCCTGGAGGGGCCAGCAACATGAGGGCCCTTCGGGTGTGTGTCCGGGTGTGTCCTTGTGCATGCCTATTCTCATCAATTTTGTTCAAGGTGTCCTGTCTGAAGCACCAATAATCTCCGGCCCACTCGACTCTCATGGGTTCGCGATGTGTCAGGAATGCGTCAGAAAAACGGAGGTATTACATTTAGTAGCAACTATGCTTGATTTCCTGTCTTCCGGTTTGTTGGGCGCGGACCTAGCATCGCCAAGCCGAATGGCATCAAACAAAGTCGATCGCGACAAGGAGACTGCAATGCACGACGAGAACAAGACTGGCGGTGATTTCGATCGCCGTGATTTTTTGAAAATCACCGGAGCGGCTGGGCTGGCTGCAGTGCTCGCCAGGCCGC
>DAIAZB010000280.1 GCA_027443745.1 Thiomonas sp.
TGGAATGCATCAATACGCGCCGTTTTTCTTGAATTCGGCGATGGCCGTTTTCAAGAGGGCTTCGTCGTCCTTGCCCAAGTCTTTCTTCGACTCGATGCTCTCCACCAGGGCAGCATGCTTGGACTGCAGATCGTCGTGCAAGCCCTTCTCGAAGCCCAGCAACTGCTTGACGTCGACATCGTCGAGGTAGCCGTTGTTCACGGCATAGAGCGAAGCCGCGAGTTGCCACACCTGAACCGGCTGCTACTGGGGTTGCTTGAGCAGCTCGACCACGCGGCGGCCGCGCTCGAGCTGGCGACGCGTGGCGTCGTCGAGGTCGGAGGCAAACTGGGCGAAGGCCGCGAGCTCACGGTACTGCGCCAGGTCGGTCCGAATACCGCCCGACAGCTTCTTGATGATCTTGGTCTGTGCCGCCCCCCCCACGCGCGACACCGACACGCCGGCGTTGATGGCGGGGCGCACACCGGCGTTGAACAGATCGGTCTCAAGAAAAATCTGACCGTCGGTGATGGAGATCACATTCGTCGGCCCGAAGGCCGAAACGTCACCCGCCTGGGTTTCGATGATGGGCAGCGCGGTGAGCGAGCCGGTCCTGCCCTTGACTTCGCCGTTGGTGAATTTCTCGACATATTCCTCGTTGACGCGGGCAGCGCGCTCGAGCAGACGGCTGTGCAGGTAGAACACGTCGCCGGGGTAGGCTTCGCGACCCGGAGGGCGGCGCAACAGCAAGGAAATCTGGCGATAAGCCCAGGCCTGCTTGGTCAGGTCGTCATAGATCACCAGGGCATCGCGGCCGCGATCGCGGAAATACTCGCCCATGGTGCAGCCGGAGTAAGGCGCCAGGTACTGCATTGCGGCTGAGTCGGACGCCGTGGCGGCGACAACGATGGTGTAGTCCATCGCCCCATACTCTTGCAATTTGCGCACGACATTCGCCACTGTCGAAGCCTTCTGGCCCACGGCGACATAGATGCAGATCAGGTCCTTGCCCTTCTGGCTGATGATGGCGTCCACCGCCACCGCCGTCTTGCCGGTCTGGCGGTCACCGATGATCAGCTCGCGTTGGCCACGTCCGACCGGAACCATGGCATCGATCGCCTTGACCCCGGTTTGCACCGGCTGCGAGACCGATTTGCGCCAGATCACGCCGGGCGCGACCTTCTCGACCACGTCGGTCATCTTCGCATTCACCGGGCCCTTGCCGTCGATGGGCACGCCCAGGGTGTTGACCACCCGGCCGATGAGTTCCGGGCCAACCGGGACGGACAAAATTTTCCCGGTGCACTTGACCGTGTCGCCTTCGGAGATGTGGCCGTATTCACCCAGCACCACCGAGCCGACGGAATCACGCTCCAGGTTGAGTGCCAGGCCGAAGGTGGGTTGGCCGTCCTTGTTCGCCGGGAATTCGAGCATTTCGCCCTGCATCACGTCGGACAGGCCGTGCACGCGCACGATGCCGTCGGACACGGACACCACAGTGCCCTGATTCTTGACGTCGGCAGCGGCGCCAAGGCCCTCGATGCGGCTTTTGATGAGTTCGGAAATTTCTGCGGGATTGAGTTGCATGGTGGCCTCGAGAGACTTAGGCGGTGATGGCTTAGACGATCGGTGTTGATCAGGCTGTGAGTGCGACGCGCATGGCGTCGAGTCGAGCGCGCACCGAGGTGTCGAGCACTTCGTCGCCCACGGCAACGCGCACACCGCCGATCAGCCCGGGATTGATTTCGACACGGGGGTAGAGCTTGCAACCGAACTTGCGCTCGAGCGCGGGCAACAGAGCCTCGATCTGCGCCGGCTCCAGCGCGAAGGCGCTGCTGATGACGGCCTCGGCACGGTGTTGCGCGGCATCCTTGAGCTGGTGAAACTGCTCGGCGATTTCAGGCAAGGCGGCAAGGCGTCGATTTTCGAGCACCACCTGCAGCAAATTGCGCACGGCAGCGCCGGTTTGCTGCGGCAGGGCCGACAGCAGCAGGGTACCGAGCTTGTCGGCAGCAAGCTGCGGATCACTCGCGAGCGTTCGGATTTGCGGATCGCGCGCGATCAGGGCAAGTGCATGGAGCGACGCGGCGACATGCTCCAGCGACTCGGACGCGGGCTGGTTTTGCACAGCCTGGAAAATCGCTTCTGCATAAGGCCGAGCGACGGTAGCGAGTTCAGCCATGGCGGGCTCCGATCACAGTTCGGCCTTGAGCCGGTCGAGCAAATCGGCGTGGACTTGCGGATTGACCTCGCGGTGCAAGATGGCCTCGGCACCCTTCACGGCCAGCCCGGCGACCTGATCACGCAGGCTCTCGCGCGCTTTGATCAGTTGCTGGTCGGCCTCAGCCCTGGCCTGGGCAATGATGATCTCGCCGGCTTCCTCGGCTTTTTTGCGCGCATCTTCGATGATGGCTTGCGCACGGCGCTCGGCTTCGGCCAAGCGCTGCGCGCTTTCGTGATGCGAACGAGCAAGCTCCTGCTCGACCTCTTTGTTGGCCGAAGCCAACTCGGCCTTGGCGCGATCCGCAGCGGCCAAGCCGTCGGCGATTTTCTTGGCGCGCTCGTCCAATGCCTTGGTGATGGGTGGCCAGACGAACTTCGCCGTGAACCACGCCAACAGCAAGAACACCACGAGCTGCGCAATCAGTGTTGCGTCCAGATGCATGGCGCTAACCTTTGCGTTGAATCAGTCGATGGGTGGTGCGCTGCAATCACTTCAGCACGAAGGGGTTGGCGAAGGTGAACATCATCGCCAGACCGACACCGATCAGGAAGGCCGCGTCGATCAGGCCGGCGAGCAGGAACATCTTGGTTTGCAGTTCGTTCATCAGCTCCGGCTGGCGCGCGGCGGATTCGAGGTATTTGCTACCCATGATGCCGATGCCGATGCAAGCGCCATTGGCACCCAGACCGATGATCAGACCCGCAGCCAAAGCGACATAACCGAGAACGTGTTCCATGAAATGCTCCTGTTGAAAAAGTTGGTAGTCAGTGAGAAAGGGAAAAAGGATCGTCAAATCCGAATCAGTGATGGTCGTGAGCCTGGCCGATGTAGACCAGGGTCAGCATCATGAAAATGAAACCTTGCAGCACGATGATCAGCAAGCTGAAGACGGACCAGGCGAAACCCGCCACGATGTTGCCGAAAAACAGTGTCCATCCGGTCAGGCTGCTCAGGCCCGCGGCCCCCATGAGGGCAATGATCATGAACAGGATTTCCTCGGCATACAGATTGCCGAACAGTCGCATGCCGTGGGACAAGGTCTTGGCCAGATATTCCAGCAACTGCATGGCAAAGTTCAACGGCCACAGCAGAACATGGTTGCCGAACGGGGCGGTGAACAGCTCGTGGATCCAGCCGCCGACGCCCTTGATCCGCATGCCGTAATACAGGCTCAGCAGCAAAATGGTGATGGACATGCCCAGGGCAATGGACAGGTCCGCGGTCGGCACGACGCGCAGATACATGTGCTCGGGGTTGTGCCCGGCCATGGCGCCGGCACCTTGCCAAAGTCGTGGCAGCAGGTCGACGGGCAATAAATCCATCGCGTTCATCATCACGATCCAAACAAAGGAGATGAACGCCAGCGGCGCGACGAACTCGCGCGACTTGGCGTTGCGCACGATGCCGCGCGCCTGCTCATCGACGAACTCGACCAGGAATTCGACTGCGGCCTGCATGCGGCCCGGCGTGCCGCTGGTCATGCGCTTGGCCACGCGCCAGAGGAGAAAGCAGGCGAGTAAGCCGAGCGCCACCGAGACGATGATCGAGTCGATGTCGACGATGCCGAAATCGATCACACCCGCCCGCGGACCGCTGGTCCATTGCGTCAGGTGGTGGATGATGTATTCGCCGGCGGTGATGGATTGCTGGTCTGCAGACATGGGTAGATCTGTCGATTGAACGATCGCGGACACTAAATTCAATGGCCGATTCGAAGAGCACGGGCTCAGGATTGGCGCGTCTTGCCGCGCAAGACAAGGGCAATCCAGTACACCTGCAAGGTCGCCACCAGGCCCGCCAACATCGCCGGCCAACTCAGGCCGGGAAGCAGGCGGGGCGCCAGGAGCAGAAGAACCACGGTCAGCGCAATTTTCAGCAGCTCACCGAAAGCAAACCCGAACAGCGCCAATGCAGGTTGCAACCTCACCAGCCAGGCACGCATGCCCCCGGCGAACAACGCGGCCGGCACCATGACCACGAGACAACCGTACCAAGCCGACAGCGCGGCCGTAGAACCGGCGACACCGTAGGCCGCGATCGCGACGACCGCGCCCGCCAAGGCCTGGAGCCCGACAACGGTCCACACCGAGACGCCTGGCTTGGCCAGCATCAACGCGCGCGCCTGCTCGCGCGTCAGCGGCCTGCGCTCGGCTTTGTCGGCATCGTCCTGCCAGGAATCGGAAGCTTGCACTTGTCTCACTTGACCAGGGGATATTCGTTCGTCAGCCACACGCGGCGCCGCCTGAGGCGGCTAACCGGACAGATGCCCGACAGGATTTGTCGCTTCGTGCACTGTCGACCCAAACGCACTGTCGCGCAGCCGCCCACTCGTATATTTATGTTTGAGTTGTAACAATTCAGAGGGGAAACAAAGCAGCGGAAGTATACGGGATGGCTTTCCCCGTTTCATCGCTTTCCAATGTCCCAAGCCTGGATTTGTTGCCCGTCAAGGTTTCCGAGGCCACGGCGCAACAGCCGCTATCCGGCCTGCTCGACATGGACCTGGGCATGTTCGAATGCATGATCTCTCACCCGCGCATCCAAGGGATGGTCCCGAAGTTTGCTGCCCTTGAGTAGGGCACTGCCCCCGGAGATTCCATGAACAGTTTGCTGATTTTTGCTCACCTCGTGGGCGCGATGGTCTGGATGGGCGGCATGGCCTTCGTCCTGTTGAGCCTCAGGCCCGCCGCCTTCGCCGAGTTGGAGCCACCCTTGCGGCCACGCCTCGTGTTCGCGACTCTGCGGCGTTTCTTTCCTTTGGTCTGGATCAGCATTGCGCTGCTGCTGACCAGCGGGTTGTGGCTCATGCTGCAGACGGGTTTCGCCCAGGCTCCACCGGCGTGGCATGCCATGTTCGGCATCGGCTTGGTGATGATGGCGTTGTTCG
>DAIAZB010000281.1 GCA_027443745.1 Thiomonas sp.
GTAGATCGCCGAGCTGTGGCTCACCTCGTAGTTGCCGTCCTTGCCCGACGGCTCGCGACTGAACGCTGCGCGATAGCGCTTGGTCAGCGCTTCGATCGCGCCCGCGCTGCCGGTAAGGCCCACGGTGTGCTTGTCGAAGGCGCGTACGTACTCGTGGAGCGCCTGCGGCGTATCGCGCGTGGGGTCGACGCTGACGAAAAGGATGCGTACGTCGTCGGCCTGCTTGCCCAGCTGCTGCATCACCACGTGCAGGTGGGCAAGGGTAAGCGGACAGACATCGGGGCAGTGCGTGTAGCCGAAGTACAGCAGCACCACCTTGCCGCGATAGTCCTCAGCGGTCACGGTCTTGCCGTTGTCGTCGGTGAGCCGGAACTGCAGGTCCGGCATGTGGCCGCTGATGCGGGTCAGCTTGAACGGCAGTGCTTCGTGGTGCTGGCAGCCAGCCAGCAGCAGGCAGCAGCCCAGCGCCAGAAGGAACAGGGCGAGACGCGGTACGCGCGGGTGCTTCATGGGAGAATCCGTCGACTGCAATCGCCCAAGCATACGCCAGCGTTGACGGACGGCGCCCATCGCATCTGGCGCGCGGACCGTTGCCGGCGCGATGCAAAACGCTGTCGTCGGCGCTTTACGTTGAATGACATCCGCATAGGACGCCACTCGCTCTCGGAGCCAGCCCATGCTGCGACAAATTGCCCCATCCCGAGCCGGCATGCTTGCCGGACTGGCCGGTGCTAGCGCCGTGTTGCTCGGCGCATTCGGCGCGCACGGCCTGCGCAACGTGCTCGATCCGGCCCATCGCGAGCTGTGGCACACGGCGGTGGACTACCACGCCTGGCATGCGCTGGCACTGGTGCTGGCGGTGGGATCGGGGCGCGGGCGCGCGGGTCGTTGGGCCATGGTCGCGTTCGCGTCCGGCATCGTGCTTTTCAGCGGAAGCCTGTATGCGTTGGCGCTGGGCGCACCACGCTGGACAGGCATCATCACGCCATTCGGCGGCGTGGCTTTCGTGATGGGCTGGGTCGCGTTGGGCCTCTCGCTGCGGCCGCACGCGGACTGAGTGCCGGTTCCGTCATTCGGCTGTCACCCTCTTGCGGGAGCATGACCGCATGAGGCTTGCCACGATCCCGCATGCGCATCCGCGATGGCTGGTCGCCGGCATGCTGGCGGCCATGGTCGCGGTGGTGTGGAGCGGCCTCGATACGATCTGCCCGAAGCCGGCAGGCGGCATGCCGTTGTACGGACGCGAGGCCAGCCGCGACCGGTTGCTCGTGGTCGACCGCCAGGCCGGCCGGCTGACCCTCTATGCCGCCGACGGACGCCCGCTGCAGCAGCTTGATGGCACCGCCGCCGCCGCGTTGCTGCAACGACAGCAGGGTCGCGTGTTCGTGATCGCCGCCGACGGCATGCGCAACGAGCCTGCATCGCCGTAACCGGGGAGGGGTGTTGGCCGAGTCCCCTGAAACATGCGGAACTCCCCTTGCCGGCGGAACGGGGGGGGGCGCTGGCCGTTCCGGCTTCGCCATCGCTCGCGGGTCAGTCGTCGTCCCTGGCCGGCGCAGCCTTGCCCTGTTTCAGCCGGCCGGCCTTGCGCAGCGCATCGCGCAGCACGTACTCGATCTGCGCGTTGAGGCTGCGCAGCT
>DAIAZB010000282.1 GCA_027443745.1 Thiomonas sp.
CGAGCTTTGCAAGCCTGCCCGCTGCGATATTGCGCGTTGCATGAAGCACTCCTCGATGTTCGGTTCGACACCACTGCACGGCAACGGCCATGCCAGCACCGCTTCAGGCTTGATTTGAACACCGCCATTTCAAACCCACCCGATGCCCTCACCGCGCCCCCGGGTTGGTCGGCCGGGGGCATGCGTGAAGCACCGTCGAAACGTAAGCCCTGGGAGGCTGGCCGCCACATCGCCACGTCCGATTCAATCCGGCCTCGAACCCCGTGGCGGGAAACCGATCACGCTGCGGCAAGTCTCATCGCGTGAGACCGCCCCCCTGCGTTCAACGGCCCGCCCAGCACGGGGCCGTCCCGCCGTGCGGCTGCCGGCGCAAGGCGGCGATGCTCGTCCTTCCTAGGAGTTGTCATCATGAAGCGTTTTCCACGATCCATGTCATGCGTCGCCCTTCTGGCCGCGGCCTTCTTGTCAGTGGCTGTTTCGCAAACCCAGGCCGCAACCATCCGCAATCAGGGCTCCATCCAGTACGTCTGCGGCGGTGTCGGCGAAGGTTCCCTGCAGCAAATGCAGGCCCAAGCAGCGAAGTTCAACCTCGGGTTCTGGATGGTGAAGGGGCCGCAAGGAGAGTATCTGGCCCAAGTGCCGGTGAAGATCATGCGCGACGGGAAGGTCGTGGCCAGGTTCACCGCCGGCGGGCCGCTGTGCTATCTCAAGGTCCCAGCGGGCACCTACACCATCGAAGGGCGCCATGACGGCCAGTTGCGCACCATCCAAGCGCACAGTGGGACCAAGACGCACGATTTGCGTTGGTGAGCGCGCCGCGCGCTTTCAGAACTCCATGTCGAGTTCATCGATGTCGGTGTGTTCCCGGCTCGCGGCAGCCAGCCATTCCTGCATTTCCGACATGGCCATGATGCGCGCGGCATACGCGGTGCAAACGCCATCGAGCGCAACGTCGTAGGTCATGAATCGGGTGACCACCGGGGCGTACATGGCGGCGGCCACGCCGCGCTTGCCGAACAGGAAGGGGCCGCCGTACGTCGTCAGGCATTCGTGCCAGATGGCAAGAATGCGCTCGATGTCAGCCTGCGCCCGGACCCATACCTTGTAGCCGGGGTAATGACCTTTGAGGTTCATGGGCAAGGCTGAGCGCAGGTTGGCGAATCCGGAGTGCATCTCGCCACAAATGGCGCGGCAATGCGCGTGCATGGCCAGGGTATCGGGCAGCAGACCGGCCTTGGGCTTGACCTCGTTGAGGTACTCGGCAATGGCCAGCGTGTCCCACACTTTGATGCCGTTGTGTGTCAGGCAAGGCACCAGGATGGAGGGCGACAGCAGCAACAACTCCTGGCGCGCTTCGGCGTCGTCGGGTGAGACCAGCATTTCATCGAAATCCAGCTTGGCGAACTTGGCGAGCAGCCACCCCCGCAGCGACCAGGACGAGTAATTCTTGCTGCTGATGCTGAGCGTGGTGCGCGCCATGGCGTCGTCTCCGCAGTGCGTATGTGGCGGGATCTGTGCGATACCAGGCCCACGTCGAACTCCATGCAAGCGCCATGCCAGGGCACCACGGACCACACCAGCCATATCCGCCGAAAAGGCCGCGTTCCCAGGAAGCACAGGCAAATGGCTTGAAACTTGCTTGCTTGACGGGAGCTCCGGCCAACGACACAGCGCACTCGGCGCGACTGCGCCCGGCAAACCGTTGCAACCTGCCAGACCACCATGCTCTACCAAACCTACGAAAACCAGGCCGACATGCTTTGGCCCATGCGCGAGTTCACCCGCATGGTCGCGCCTGCATGGCGCGACGCCCGCCTCGGCTTGATCGAGTTGATGCCGTTGCGCAAGCTGTCGGCCGCGTTCGAGGTGTTGGCGCTGGCACGCCTCACGCACAAGCGCCCCGATTTCCAGATCGACACCTTGGAGCATGACGGACGCACCATCACCGTGCATGAAGAACCGGCTGCCGCCACCCCCTTCTGCACCCTGCTGCATTTTCGCAAGGACATGGATCGGCCGGGGCCGGCCGTGCTGATCATCGCGCCCATGTCAGGGCACTTCGCCACGCTGCTGCGCGAAACCGCACGCACGATGCTGCAGGATCATGATGTCTACATCACCGACTGGCACAACGCACGCGATGTGCCGCTGCGGGAGGGCCGCTTCGGCCTGGACGAATACACCGAACACCTGATGCACTTTCTCGAGGCCATCGGCCCTGGCTCTCACCTCATGGCCATCTGCCAGCCCAGCGTGCCGGCGCTAGCCGCCACCGCACTGATGGCCGAGGACCGCAACCCCGCTGCACCCGCCAGCCTGACCCTGATGGCGGGGCCCGTCGACTGCCGCATCAGCCCCACCGGGGTCAACCTGCTGGCCACCTCCAAACCCATCGCGTGGTTTGCGCACAACCTGGTCAGCCAGGTCCCGCTGCAGTGCAAAGGTGCCGGGCGCGAGGTCTACCCGGGCTTCTTGCAACTCACGGCGTTTCTCAACATGAACCTGGAGCGCCACACCGACATGTTCCGCCAGTATTTCGACGATCTGGTGGAAGGCAATACCGACCGTGCCCAGGTCACGCGCAAGTTCTACAAGGAGTATTTCGCCGTCGCCGATCTGCCGGCCGAGTTCTACCTGGAAACCGTGCAAAAGGTATTTCAGGAACACGACCTGGCGCGCGGCGCCCTCACCTTCCGCGACCGCCCGGTACGGCCCGCAGCCATTCGAAACACCGCGCTGCTCACGGTGGAAGGCGAACGCGACGACATCTGCTCGCTCGGCCAGACCTTGGCTGCGCAGGATCTGTGCTGCAACATTCGTCCGTACCAACGCACGCATTACGTCCAATCGGGCGTCGGGCATTACGGCGTGTTCAGCGGCAAGCGCTGGCAGCAGCAGATCTACCCTGTGGTCCGCAACGTCATCCGGGGAGCGCACCACGGGTGAGTAGTCCGTCGCTCGCACCAGGCGGATGTCGAGCAGCGGCCAGGGAGAACGACCGACCACTTTCTCACCCCAGCCCACCCCGCCGGCGGGGTGGGCTGGGGTGGATGCCGCACAGACGGACTCAGCCGTTCTTGATCCGGTTGACGATGGCTGCGGTGAAGGTCTTGGTGTGGGCCTTGCCGCCGAGGTCGCCGGTGCGAACTT
>DAIAZB010000283.1 GCA_027443745.1 Thiomonas sp.
TCCGAAGATCTCATCGCGAAGGAAATCGATACGGTCTACATAGGCAGCAATCTGCGCATCGCTCGCGGCATAGCCGAAGCGCAGGTAACGATCGTCTTCGCCCAGCGCGAGGAAATGCGCCCGCAGTTCAGCCAGGTGTTCCTGGCCGATCGCACGGATGGGAATCGTCGCCTGGCCTTGCTGGTTGAAATACGGCAGAACCTGCGCATTGGCCTCGGGCGGCGAGTTGGATGGCGCCAAAAAACCCGGCTCATGGATGGGCATCATGTGTTTGCGTCCGTGGAGTGGCGCATCGTGATGTTGCAATGCACCAAATATAGGCCCATCGAGCCGGAATACAAGTCCGAGGGCCATGGCGGCGCCAACGGCGCCATCGACTCCACGGCAGGGCAGGCGCCATGCGCAAGCATCGCGCCCCGCCGCCTGTCATCAGCCTGACACCGACATGGGCGAGATTCGGGCTGCGCCCCGGCGCCAACCCACGCGACATCACCCAACCCCATGACGCACACGGTCAAACACCCGGTCCTGCACGTGCGTTTCGCCTCGGCCACGGCGGATTGCAGCGATACCCATTCCGAGCCCATCGCACCCGGCGATGCGTTGTTGCGCCTGCGCGAAGGTGATGCCTGGGCAGCGCTGCTCAGCAGCGGCCACGACGTGCGCGACATGACGGACTGGCTCATGCTGCTGCGCCACCAGCCCGGCGGACGCCTGCCGGGCGCGCTGGCGCTGCTGCCCGACGTCGCCGACCCCGGTGCCCTGGCGGCACTGCGCGCCGGCGCCGATGCCGTGCTGCACATGACCAGCACCGCCGCCCTGATCCGCGCACAACTCGGCCGGCTGCGCGAGCGCGTGGCTCCGCAGCCCGCCGGCTGGCTGCAGTTGGATGACGACCTGGCGCTGGATGGGCAGGCCAGACGCCTTGACTTGAGCGCCACCATCCGTCCGCCAGCGGACTCCCCCCAGGCAGGGCCAGGGAGCTTGGGAGCGGCCCTGCGTCTCCCGGGGAGCGCCCTCCTCCATGCACAGGCGAACTCCCCCCAAGGCGGTCCGAGAGATCTCGGCGCACTCCACCCTGAAGGCATGCGGTCATTGGTGCTGCCGCCTCAACTCTTCCAGCTGCTCTGGGCCCTCGCAGCACAGGCTGGGCATGTGCTTGGTCCCCAGGCGCTGCGCCTGGCGATGGACATTCCTGCCCAAGCCCAGGCCGACACGGTGCACACCGCCGTGGGGCGCCTGCGACGTGCGCTGCGCCCACTCGGGCTGCACGAGCATGTGCAGACGGTGCATGGTGTGGGCTACCGCTGGCACCGAACCCGGCCACCGATGCAAACGACGACCAGCGCGGACGACGCTGCGCCTCGACAAACCTGAGAGCACTGGCTTGTCGACACCCGCCGCGCAGCAGACCTGCCGACCGGCGCCACCCGCCGCCTCTGTTCCTGATGTCGATTGGCGTTCGCAACGTCAACGTTTGCGTACAAGTTTGACGCCGGCGGTCAGATCTTCGTCAGGTTGATGCAACCGGGGTGTCACGCGCCCTGGCTGCAATAGCGCCCTGAACCCGTGGGCCAGACAACCTCGCGGACAAGCCGAACCCGACCCACCCCGGAGGATTGCATGCAGCACCCGATCACGCCAACCGCGCATCCCGCGTTCAAACCCAACCTGCTCGCGCAGGCGCTGTTCGCCGCTCTGCTGGCAGCTCCCATCGCGGCCCAGGCCCAGACCGCGCCGACCGACCTCGGCAGCGTGCAGGCCGGCTCCCAGGGCGCCGTCGCCAAGAAGAGCCACGAGCAAAAAAAGCTCGAGGCTGCTCATGTGTTCAAGTCAGGACAAGCAACCAAAGTCATCACGAAGACGGAGCTCAAAACGGCCGGACCCGTCGGCGGCAGCGCGCAGGCGCTGTCTCTGGCCCCGGGCGTCGGGGTCACGGGCTATGGCAACACCGGCTCAACCAAGACCTCCATCAGCATCAACGGCATCAAGCAGGGTTGGGGCGGCTTTTCCGGCGGCCAGATCGACGACGGCAGTATTGCCGTGACCTTCGACGGCGTGCCCATGGCCAACCCGTCCACCGGCCTGTGGCAGTCGCCGGAAGTGCCGCAACTCGGTCTGCTGCAAGGCATCGGCGTCACTTATGGCCCGGGCAATCCCCTGGACCGCTGGTACAACAACATCGGCGGTGAAATCGCCTTCGTGCCCTTGCAGCCCACGGCCAAGGCCGGCGGCACCATCGGCTTGAGCGTCGGCAGCTACGGCGCACGCAATCTCTCCCTGAGCCTGCAGACGGGCATGCACGACGGCTGGGCCACCGTGCTGGCCGGCGGCGTGGGTTCGGCCGACAGCTACCGAACCAGCAGCGACGGCTTCAAGAACCACAGCCACAACTACGCCTGGTTTCTGAAGACGCGCAAGACCTTCGAGAACGGCGATTTCTCGCTCGGCTTCTATCAGGCCGAGGGCCAGGGCTATCGCCCCGTGCCGATTCCGCTGCAGCCCATCAACGGCGTGACGCTGGACGGCACGCCCAACTCGCCGCAGTACAGTCAGTCGACCTCCGGCTATTACAGCTCGCTGCCCGCCACGGTCTGGTTCAAAGACGACACCAACAAGACCCGCATCATTGACGGCAAGGCCAATATCCAGGTGGACGACACCTTGTCGCTGCACAACCTGGTGTGGTATCGCCAGGGAAAGCGTCTGCATTATCACTATAACAATTATGGCCTGAGCAACCCGGGGAATCTCTACGAGTACAACAACCCCAGCACACAGGTTTATGGCGACAAGGCATGGGCCGACCTTGCTTTGCCGCATAACCTGGTGAGCGTGGGCGGCTTTTTCCTGAAAAGCCACTACAACTCCAGAAACGCGTTCTACAACACCAATGCGCCGTATTTCGGTAGCCAGCAGGTGCCCAATGCGAAATATCGCAGCGATTATTGGGATCAGACCGACCTCGCAGTCTTTCTGCAAGACAAGATCAGCCCCGTCGCCAATGTCGACGTGACGCCCGGCATTCGATTCATTAACGACCAGACGAATTATTATCCCGCCGCGCCCAGCGATTTCAGCCAGGCTTATGCCCTGTATCCGCAGAACGACCAGGGCAAACTGCCTGCCGCCAACGTCACCCATCGGGAAACGGAACCCTCCATCGCCGCCAACTGGAGAATCACGCCGTCTCTGGCAGTTTTCGGCAACTACGCCACGGCTTACAAGGAACCCCAGGTTGGTGGCGGAGGCGGAATTTACCAATCCACGCCCCCGATTTACAACCTGGAGAAAAGCGCAGACTACAACCTCGGATTCAAAATGCACATGAAGAACGAGGGCATGCTGCGCAACTTCCTGCTGAGCATCTCGTATTATCACCTGCATTACACGAACCAGTACATTCCCCTGTCGGATGCCAACGGCAATTTCCTGGGTGACGCCAATGGCGATTCGGTCTACAAGGGTTTCAATATTGCCGTGGCTGACGATATTGCGTACAACCTGCACGCCTTCGCCAACCTGAATTTCCAGCGCGCCAATTTTAACAATTACACGACTGGCGGCGTGAGTTATGCCGGACTGCCCGTGTCGAATGTCCCCGACAAAACCTTCAATGTCGGCCTGGCTTATGAGAAGTACCTGAGCGGAATCCTGCTGACCCCTCGCGTCTGGTATCAATATGTGGGCCAGCAGCATATGTTCGACAACAACCTCGGTGCGCCCAGCCAGAAAACCATCCCGGCTTATGGACTGCTCAATGTCGGCCTCGACGGCGAGTTGCCCGTGCGCCATGCCGTGATGCACGACGTGCGCTTCAGCGTGGACGTGCTGAACCTGTTGAACAAGCAATACGACCCGTTCGAGGAAGTGACCAGCGGCGGCCTGCTCGGCGGCAGCTCGCAGGGCCAGGTGCTGGGCTTGCCGGGCGCGCCGCGCACGCTGTACGCCAGCCTCAGCGCGAGTTTCTGATGCTCGCGCGCTCCTCGATCGCGCCCTGATCGACCACTTCCTGGAGTTTTCTCATGTCGCTCGATACCCTCACCCACATCGCCCGGACTTCGGGCGGCATTCTCTACATCATGCTGGTCTTGCTGTTCGTGGCTCTGGCCGTGACCGTGGAGCGCTTCTGGACCCTCTCGCGCATGCTGGACGCGGCCAAGTCCTGGGGACGTGAACTCAAGGGCCAAGCGCATGTCGACACCAAATTGCTCAAGGGCCTGGTCGAGGCGAACGCCGAGACACCGGCAGCGCAGGTGGTGGCCGTGGCGCTGCATCACGATCTGGGCGACGCCGTCGAGCACTTTTCCAGCCGCCTGGAAGAGGCCGTGATGGACCAGGCGCCGCGCATCGACCGCGGGCTGTGGGTGCTCGACACCATCGTCACCCTGGCGCCGCTGTTGGGCCTGCTGGGCACCATCATCGGCATGTTCAACACCTTCTCGGCGCTGGCCCATCCCGGGGCGGCTTCGCAGGCCGTCACCGGAGGCGTGGGCGAGGCGCTGGTTGCCACGGCCGCCGGGCTGTTCATCGCCGTGCTCGGCCTGGTGGCGTTCAACGCGCTCAACCAGCGCGTGCGCCTGCTGATGCACCAGTTGGAGCGCATCAAGCTCATGCTGGTCAACCGCATGCTGCCGCATTACCGCGAGGGTGGCGTGCGCAGCCCGGCGCGGCATCCGGCCGTCACGCCCGTCAACCCCAGCCGCGCCATCCCTGCCGGGGGCTTGGGTCCGGCGCTGCAACAAAAAACGGCCTGACCTCGGCATGGTGTCGTTCCAGACCTCGGATCCACGAGCCGATTCGCTCCGCTCACCCGTTCTTCAAGCAGGCGCGCATTCTCCGTGCGCTTGCGCCGCGGCGCCGTCGCGCTGCGGCATTTTTCCTTGAGCCACCATGAAGTATTTCGAAGTCAAGAAAGCCCGCATCGAGATCATTCCGATGATCGACATCATGTTTTTCCTGCTGGTGTTCTTCATCATGGTGACGCTGCACATGATTCCCGACGCCGGCATCGCCTCGCGCCTGCCCACCA
>DAIAZB010000284.1 GCA_027443745.1 Thiomonas sp.
TTGCTGCAGGCCCAGGTGTGGGGCCAGGGCTTCGCCGCGCCGGTGTTCGCCAGCCGCGTGGAGGTGCTGCAGCAAGGCCAGCTTGGCGAGCGCCACATGAAGGCCCGCGTGCGCCTGCTCGACGCCCCGGCCGGCGCCGGCGCCACGCGGGAACTCATCGCCTGGAACCGCAGCGATTTTCTTCCAGCCCAGGCCCGCGTCGCCTGGCGCCTGGACACCAACATCTGGCAGGGCCGCACCCAGACGCGCATGGTGCTCGAGGCGGTGGAGGATTCGGGCTGAATTTGTCTTTCAGCAGGGTGGATTCCCGACAAAAGACGCGGCGTCAACGCGATTGCCGGTATGCTTTGAAGCCATGCAAGAACCCGAATCTGACGCCGGCCTGACGACTGAAGGCAGGAAATCCACATCGCAGAATGATGCGACCTTGCAGGCGCTTGCCCACGCCAATGTGGCCACCGAGCTGGATTTGCTGCTGTTGTCGTCCGATCAGGAATCGGTTCTGTACCCTGAGCTGCTGGAATTTTTGCTGCATCGCGCAGGGCTGGACGCCGTGTGGCTGGGGCATCGCGGCTTCGAGAGTGAACTGGTGTTCGACGCGATCGACGGTGTCGGCATGGAAGCCTACCTGGCGGATGTCACCATCGGTTTCGATCGCGATGAGCAAGGTCCGGTGGTGCTGGCATGGAACAGCGGCATGCCGCAAATCGTGACCGACTGGGCGACCGACCCGCGCACCGTGGCGTGGCGCGAGGCTGCGGCGCGGGCCGGTTGGCGCGGAGGCGCGGTCTTGCCGGTGCAGGGGGCGGACGGCCGGCGCGACCTGCTGGCGATGTACAGCCGCAAGCCGTATTTTTTCGACCAGGTCCACAACCAGCGCCTGGTCTGGCATCTGCACGCCGTGCTGGGGCTGAAACTCGGGCGCATGCGGCTGATGAACCAGTTGCGCGAGCAGGGGCGGTCGCTGCAAATGCTCAAGGCCGCGATCGAAGCCAGCGAGTTCGGCGTGTGCGTGGCCGATGCCCAAACGCCCGACTACCCGCTGGTGTACGTGAACCCAGGTTTCGAGCGCATTTCCGGCTATACGGCGGCCCAGGCGCTGGGGCGCAATCCCCGCTTTCTGCAAGGTGGCGAGAACAAGCAACCCGCCTTGGAGGAGTTGCGCGCGGCGCTGCGCGAAGGCCGCAGTTGCAGCGTGCAATTGCGCAATGTCCGGGCCGATGGCCGCGTGTTCTGGAATGAGATGAGCCTGGCCCCGGTGCGGGACGAGGGCGGCACGATCACCCATGTCGTCGGCCTGGTCAACGACGTGAGCGCCCGCCACGCGCTGGAGGCGGAGAACGCCAGCACGCAGGGCCTGTACCGTGCCTTGCTGGCAGAGGAAGAGCTGGTGCTGAGCGCCACCGATCTGCCCGAAATGTTGCAGCAGGCTTGCGAGCGCCTGAGCGCAAGCGACCTGTTCAGCGCGGCACTGGTGGGGCGCGCCGGACCCCAGGGCGACATCGATCTGCTGGCCCAGGCCGGCCGGATCAGGATCAGCGAAACCTGGTACCGCCCCAAGGTGGATGGCGAGCAGGCCGACCAGAGCCTGTCGGCGCGGGTCTGGAACAGCAAGCGCCTGCAGTTCAGCAACGACTACCTGAATGAGCCCGCATTCAGCCTCTACCGCGACGAGTTGCGCGAAGTCGGGGGCCGCTCGGTGGCCATTGCCCCGATCCTGCGCGGCGGGCATCGCTGGGCCCTGCTCGGCGTCGTCTCCGATCGGGTGGGTGTGTTCACCCCGCAGGTGGTGGAGTTGCTCGAGCGGGTTGCCGTGCTCATTGGCCATGGGCTCGACGCCTTCGATCTGCGCCGGCGGCTGCAACAGGAGCACCGGCATATTTCCTGGCTGGCCGAGCATGATCCGCTCACGGGTCTGCTCAATCGCCGCGGCCTGCGTCTGCGGCTGGAAGAGGCGCTGTCGCAGGTGGACGCGCAGGGCGGATTTGTTGCGGTCGGCATTCTGGACTTCGACGATTTCAAGCAGATCAACGACAACTACGGCCATGCCGCCGGCGACGGCCTGCTGCGCACCGTGGCGGCACGCCTGGTGGAGGCGGTGCGCTCCAGCGACACCGTCGCCCGCCTGGGTGGCGACGAGATCGCGCTGGTGCTGCAGGGCATGGCCGCGCGCGATGACCTGGAGCCGATGCTGAGCCGCATTCGCCGCGCGGTGGATCTCCCCGTGGCGCTGCCCGGTGGCGAGCGTGTGGTGCATGTGCGTGCCAGCCTGGGTTTCACCATCTACCCCGACGACACCAGCGAACCCGACGACCTGCTGCGCCATGCCGACCAGGCGCTTTACGCCATCAAGCAGCAGTCGCGCAGCGCCAGTGCTCCGTTCTGGCGCGTCTACCAGCCTGCCACCGACCGCGACCACTTCAACCACCTGCGCCTGGTGCGAGACCGCTTCGCCGAGGGCGGCCTGCGCGTGCACTACCAGCCCGTGGTCGATCTGTCGAGCGGACGCGTGACCGAGATGGAAGCGCTGGCGCGGCTCGACGATGGCAACGGCAAGCTCATTGCGCCGCTGGACTTCATTCATCAGCTCGGCCGCGAGGGCCTCGTCGCCCTGACCGGCCAGGTGCTGCGCCAGGCCGTGGCCGACGCCCAGCAATGGCAGCGCGACTGGGGCGTGGAGCTGAACGTCGCGGTGAACATGGACCCCGCCATGCTGGCCTCGGGCGAGGCGCTGGCCCTGGTGAACGATGTCGTCGCCACCGCGTCTTTTTCGGCCAAGCGCATCGTGCTCGAGATTCTGGAACACAGCGACTTTCTCTCGCTCACTTCGGCGCAGCAGGCGTTGTCGGAGCTGCGCGCCGTGGGCTGCCGCATCGCGCTCGACGACATCGGCAGCGCCTACTCGTCGCTGTTGCGCATGAAAGAGCTGCCGATCGACATCATCAAGCTCGACCAGGGCTTCATTCGCGGGCTGGCCGAGCGGCCGCAGGATCTGCGCTTCGTGCAGAGCCTGACGCAGCTCGCGCGCGGCCTGGGGGTGGATTTCGTCGCCGAAGGCGCGGAGACCGAAGACATCGTCGAGGCGCTGCGCGCCTTGCGCGTACAGCAGGCGCAGGGCTACGGCATCGCCCGGCCCATGCCTGCCGCGGATTTCGGCCCGTGGCTGCAGAACTGGTCGCAGCGCACGCGGCCCGACGAGCCGAGCCTGCTCACACGCATTGCCGACATGCTGGTGGGCCTGGACGGGGACCTGCTGCTGGCGTCGCGTCCATCGGTCCGGAGTCCGGACCTGTCCATCAGCCAGACGCAGGAGCAGTGCTCGATCTGCCGGTGGCTGCGGCAAAGCGGCTTGCCGCACGACAGCCCGCTCGTCCTTGCCCACCAGGAGCTCCACGCCATGTTCCATGACTGGCTGGAAGCCGGAAGGAATGCCGACAGCAGCATGATCCAGTCGGCCCTCGACCATTTCCTGCGCACCGCGGGCGACTATCTCCACAGCCTGCGCGCCTGAGGCGCCGGGGCCGCGAGCGGGCCCGGCCCGAGGCGCAGCAAAACCCTCAAGCCACCAGCGGCTGCTCCCGCTGCAGTTCCGGCGCCCGCAAAGCCCCTTTGCTCAGGTGCAGCACGCTGTCGCAGCGCTTGGCCAGCTCCGGGTCGTGGGTCACCAGCACCATGGCGGTGCCGTGCTCGCGGGTGATGCGCGCCAGCAGGTCGAAAATCACCTGGGCCGCGTCGGTGTCGAGGTTGCCGGTGGGCTCGTCGGCCAGCAGCAGGGCAGGGCGGGTGACCAGGGCGCGCGCCACGGCCACGCGCTGGCGCTCGCCGCCCGACAGCTCCCCCGGCTTGTGGTGCATGCGCGATCCCAGACCCACATGCTCGAGCATCTCGCCGGCCTTGGCCCGCGCCGATGCGGCGGCTTCGCGGCGGATGCGCAGGGGCATCATGACGTTGTCCAGCGCGGTGAACTCCGGCAGCAGATGGTGGAACTGGTAGACGAAGCCGACGCAGCGGTTGCGCCAGGCGCCTTGCTCGGCGGCGCTCATCGCCGCCCAGTCGCGGCCACACACCTGGACGCTGCCGGTGTCGGCCCGGTCCAGCCCGCCGAGCACATGCAGCAGCGTGCTTTTGCCGGAACCCGAGGCGCCGGTGATGGCGAGCGATTGGCCAGCCTGCACCTGCAGGCTGGCGCCGGCCAGAACTTCGACCGTCTGCGGTCCGCCCTGGAAGCGTTTGTCGATGTCGCGGGCGATCAGGACGGGTGGATTCATGGCATGGGCCCGGCGGGGCTGGTGGAGGTCTGGAGTGATGGATGGGCTTGGGCTTGGGCCGGGGCCGGGGCCTGCGCCAGAATCGGGGATTGGCCCTGCACGTCGACTTGGGCCCGATACTCGGGCACCAGCGCAGCCAGCAGAGCCTTGACCTGAGCGGCATCGGGTTCCGGGCTGGGTGTGGCGATGCAGGCGGTCAGCGCGTTCAGGTCGAGGCTGCGGTCATCGGCGTCGCCATGCCGCGCCACGCGCAGTTTGGGGTGGGGCGTGGGCAAGGTGGTTTCGTCGTCGGCGAGCAGTTCCTCGAACAGCTTTTCGCCAGGACGCAGGCCGGTGAACACCACCGGCACTTCGTCTTCGCTCTTGCCGGAGAGGCGAATCATGAGCCGTGCGAGTTCGACGATCTTCACCGGCTCGCCCATGTCGAGCACATAGATCTGGCCGCTCTCGCCCATCAGCCCGGCCTGCAGCACGAGCTGGGCGGCTTCCGGGATGGTCATGAAGAAACGCACGATGTCCGGGTGCGTCACCGTGACCGGCCCGCCGGCGGCGATCTGCTGCGTGAACCGCGGCACCACGCTGCCGCTGGAGCCCAGCACATTGCCGAAGCGCACGGCCACCATGCGTGTGCCCGTGTGCTGCCGGGCCACGGCCTGCAAGGCGCGCTCGGCCAGGCGCTTGCTCGCACCCATCACATTGGTGGGGTTCACGGCCTTGTCGGTGGAGATGAGCACGAAACGCTGCGCCCCGCAGGCAGCCGCGGCGCGCGCGGCATGCAGCGTGCCCAGCACATTGGTGCGTACCGCCTCGATCGCGTTGTCGCCCTCCATCAGCGGCACATGCTTGTAGGCCGCGGCGTGGAACACCACGGCCGGCCGGTGGACGGCGAACTGCAGGCGCAAGCGCTCGGCCTCGCGCACGTTGGCGGTGAGGTAGACCACAGGCAGTTCCGGGTGACGGGCCTTGAGTTCCTGCTCCAGTTGGTAGATGGCGAACTCGGACACATCGACGCACACCAGTTTGCCCACGCCGAAGCGCGCAAGCTGGCGGCACAACTCCGAGCCGATGGAGCCGCCCGCACCCGTGACCAGGGCACAGCGCCCGGCCAGCAACTCCGACAGGCCGCGCACGTCGAGCTGCACGGCTTCGCGCCCCAGCAGATCGTCAAGCTCCAGGGTGCGGGGGCCGGCTCCGGCTTGCAACCAGTCGTCGGCGCGCGGCAGTGTGAGCAGGGCGAGGCGCGCGTCGCTGGCTTGCTCCAGCAGCAAGCGGCGGGCGGATGAACCTGCGGCGCCAGCCACCAGGGCGTGGCTCACGCCCAGTTGCCGCGCGGCGGTGCCCAGCTTCAGCGGCGGGCCGAGCACGTCCATGCCTTGCAGGCTGCGGCCGGCTTCCGAGGGCGTCGGACTGTAGATGGCCACGGCGCGCCATTGCTGGCTGGCGCGCAGGGTTTGCAGCACGGTGGCGGCGTCATCCAGGCTGCCCAGCACCAGCAGCGGCTGGGCACTCTCGCGCAGCGCGCCCAGGCTGCTGCGCTCGGCGCGCATGCGCGCCAGCAGGCGCAAGGCGAGCAAGCCGGCACCCGCCAGCAGCGGATGGATGAAGACGATGGAGCGCGGGAAATTGGGCAGGCGGATGACCAGCAGCGCCGCCGCCAGCGCCAGCGCGGCAACCCCCGAGGCCGTGGCCAGGCGGCGCACGTCCGGCAGGCTGGCGTGGCGCCATGGTGTGCGATAGGCGCCGAAGGCCAGCAGGCAGCCCCCCCACACCACCACCGCCAGCGGCAGGCTGATGGCGACGATGTGCACGATATTGGCGGGCGCGTTGTTGCTGAACAAACTGAAGCGAAAGACGAAGGATGCGAGCCAGGCCAGTGCCACCGCGGCCGCGTCGTTCAAGGGAGGAAGCCAGCCGATGCGGCTGGTGGTGCGGCGCTTGAGTTTCATGCCGTCTGCGCCATCAGCTCCAGGCCGCGCGCCACCAATGCGCACACCCGCTCGCGCTGGGCCGCGCTCATGTTGGAGCCCGAAGGCAGGCAAACGCCGCCTTCGAACAGGGCACGGCTCACGTCATGCGTGGCCCCTCGGGGTGAGCCGGCCGAGGGGGGCGGGGACGCTTGGGACGGCACGGCGCCTGCCGGAGCCGGCGCATGCGGGACGTAGTGGCAGCCGGCGTACAGGGGCTGCAGATGCATGGGTTTCCACACCGGGCGGGCTTCGACGTTGTGGCGTTCGAGAAAGTCGAGCAGGGCATCGCGGCGCGCCTGCGCGCCTTCGCCTTCGTGCACGAAGGCCGAGAGCCAACGGGTGGAACGGTGGCCTGCGGGCTCGGCCATCCAGCGCAGGCCCGGCACGCCAGCCAGCGCCTGCCGGTATTGCGCGAACACGGCGCGGCGGCTCTG
>DAIAZB010000285.1 GCA_027443745.1 Thiomonas sp.
AGCAGCACCAACGACATCAACGATCCCTTCTGAGGACCCAAACCCTATACTTATCCACAGCCGAGGGGTGTTCCCCCTCGGCCTCCATCCCTGGTCAGTTTTGAACCAGCAGAGGTGGTCAGTTTTCAACCAGCGCCAACACTCGAGCGCGTTGTTGAGCGAGCGTGCTCTCGCTGAAGAAGCCTCCGAGGACGGGATCGCACCGAACGAGGCCGATCTGGATACTGCGGCACGCACGCCAGCCGAGGTATTCCCGATCAACCCAGACGCTGTGATTGCGCTGGCACGTGCCGAAGCGGCAGCGCTGCACGACCGCCCATAGGCGCTGCGGATCCGTCAATTTTGGTAACAAGCGCGACGACCTTTGCAAACAAGCCACGTTTCAATGCGACACTCGAGGAATGTCGCTCAGAATCCTGAAGCTTGCCAGTGCACGCGAATGCGCAGACCTCAAAGGGGCCAAAGACCGGCTCGTGGTCTGGTGGTATGGGGGTCTTGAGACACACCATCGGATCGATGTCGTGCCACGCTGCGTCGTCTTTTTCCGTGAATTGCGTGAAGACGACACCTTCGGATCATTCCAGCGGAAGAGCATTGGCCTTACACACCTTGGACTGCTACGCCTGGGATCGATCTGGCAGGACGGGCATTGCGAGGGGTTGATCAAATTCGAAGCCCAGACCTTCGATGTCTCGTTTGACGGTGGTGGATGGAGGTTCGTTTCGCCGGCCGAGACCGCTGCGGCCGGACAGCCAGCGCCCTTTACCCAGGATGATTACCAGCTGCGTTACGAACGGGATCGAAACCGCTTGCTTGATTTCCGTCTGGAGGGTAGTCGAAACCTTTTGATTCCGTGCCTGGAGTTCTTCACGCGGTTCTACGGTAGATCCGCGGAAGTGCGCCGCGTGCTCGCAACCTATCCATGGGAACAAGCGCTTCTACGCCTGATCAAGCCACACGAGGAGGCTGCCCCGCCGAACACTTGGCCGGTCAGGTTGACGCGCCGCATGCACAACGCTGATGTCGTTCTCCTGGCCCATGCGCTCTACGACGAGTACACACGAAAGTGCTGTGCCAGCATCTATGCGCAGTGCGCACACGCTTTTGATCGCAAGGAGAAATACGCTTTCTTGAAGGTCAGGCCTTGGTTCCGCGACGACGCGAGGCTCAAAGTCGAGGGTTATTGGGCCAACGAATCGCGCACCTTTCTTGGACTTCGAATCCACGGAGGTTCCGATCCGAGGGGCGAACGGATACTGCGCGACCGCGACAAGAACGTTACTGGCGACGACGGTCAGGATGCCAAGGGCCAAGGTCTCGATGCAGCACGCCCAGTGCGTGTGCTGAAACGGCTTCCCGACATCGTGGATCTCACCGATACCGAAGAGCCTGACAACGATGCACCGAGTGTTGATGTGTACGAAGATGCCTTTGAGATCTTGGGGGAGCCTCGCGTTGTGATTGATCGACGTCGGTCGGTTAGAACCGATTCGAAGACAGCTCGAGCCGATGGTACGGATCCGGCGAAGTTCTCGACAGGAGAGGCGCACGGTAGCGGCAAGGGTGTTGGACACGCCTCGGTCCACGCGAGGGTCGAATTGGAGTCCGAAGGGGTCTTGCGCGACATGTGGAAGGCCCTGCGGTATCTCGCGAAGAAGCACCCCGAGGTCATCCGTTCAGTCGAGTGGTTTACCTTCGAGGACGGATTCCAGACACGCGATGAGCCGCGGCTGGTGGCGCTTCAACCATACAGCGCGCAAGACGAAACCATCAGCGCGGATGTGCGCAACTGGGTCTATTACGATGTCATCGGCAAAGTGCCGCGAGGCTTACTCATCGTCCGTGTGATCGCCAGTGGCAAGCCGGTGTATATCGTCGAAATTCAACGCCGCGTTCGCTTGGAGAAGCCGAAAAAAGCACCGGCGAAGCAGAAGAAGGAAAAGCTCTATCGCGAAGAGACACTCAAGGGGCTGGTCTTCATGCTTGATGACCATGAGGGCCTCGTCCCATGGCTGCACGAACTCTTGTCCACAGTACGACCGACACTCGGCGTCGTGCAGAAAATGACTGGCCTGTGTCCTGGCAAGATGGACGCGTTTAAGCACTCCCCCGCCAACAATGAGGCCTGCGCATGCGAGGCGGCCGCCAAGAATGCGCTCAGCAAGGCCGATGTGTTTTTGTGAAACCCGATTGCGTGGCACGAGCGACGTCGAATACCCAGACCGAAGCATGCCGGCTGCAGGTAGCCAGTTACCGATAGTTGCCCGCTCTCGTAGTTCTACTATGTTACTAAACATGCTGGATGCTTCGGTACGCCCTGCCGCAGCACGGGCAGCGTGACAGCTGGCGTGCGATGACGCGGGCGAGGCGGAAGCGCGTGGTGGCGATCGAGCACGGCAGGTGGCGCTGCATCGGCCCCAGCCCCGCGCGGGCGGAAGCCTTCGGGTACGGCAGGTGCTTGGAATCGAGCACGGTTTTTTTGACTGCCGCGCAGGCGCTCCAGGGTCAAAAAGCCATAGGCGGCGATGCACAGGCTGGCGTGGTGATGAAAGCCGCGCCAGTTGCGTCCTTCGTAGTGACCCAGACCCAGTTCCTGTTTGAGTTCGAGGTAGTCCCGCTCGATGCGCCAGCGGCCCTTGATGGTGCCGACGAGTGCCTCGAAGGTCGTTGCCTCAGGCAGCGTCGACAACCAGTAACGAGCCGGTTCGGCGTCACCGCGGGGCCATTCGACGACCAGCCATTCGGGCGCGCGGGCGCGGTCGTCGTGGGCGGTGACCACGCGCACGCGGGCAAAGCGGCCGGACAGCTTTTCCGCAGCGCCCTGCCGCCAGACGACGGTGCGATACGCGCGTGCCGGCAGCGCCTGCGCCAGGGCACGCACGCTGATCGGTGGATGCGCCGCATCGCGCACCACCCGCACGCGGGGGCGACCCGTGGCCGCCGGCGGCGGCGCGATGCGGCTGAGGCATAAGACGTCACTTGAGGGTGATGGGGCGGCCGACAGATTCCTGGTTAGGCTATTTGAGGTGGCTTGTTATAGGGGGCTGGCCGAGTAGTTCGCCGAACAGCCATGCATACCCGGCTCGTCGCTACGGTCTGACACCGCCCACAGTGCGCAAATGGCGCCAGCGGGATTCCACGGCGGACCGCTCGCACTGGCCGGACGGACGTCCCCCCGCTA
>DAIAZB010000286.1 GCA_027443745.1 Thiomonas sp.
CGCTGCAAATAGCAATTTCGCTGGCGTCGATCACTGCGCTGACCGGCAAGCGCTGGCTGTTCACTGCTGCATTGCTGAGCGCCGCGGTCGGCGTCGGCATCTGGCTCAGCGCTCTCGCCGTCCTCGCGGCTTGACCTCACCCCGAGCAGACCGATGATGGCCGAACCGACCTGCCATTCGCTGAACCGTATCGGCAACCTCGCCATGCCCGCAAGCGTCGCGCGTGGACTGCGCGAACAAACTCCAGATCGAAGATCCAATCTGCCAGCGCATGAACCCAAGGGCCGAAAGGTAAGGGCCGTCCAAACCGCCAAGCCGACTCGATTGAACCCAGAGCAACGCATCTGCCCAGGAATTGACTTGACGACCCATGCCCCTTCTCCAGTCCGTTGCATAGAAGGGCATAAACAGCCGCCCGCGCTTGACTGTTGATTGCCAACCTAGCAACAATTTAGCCAGCTCGCAGGCATCTTGGTTTTGGTCGCGAGCCCAGGGCAGTCCGGTGCTGTCGCTGCGTGCGCCCCCGCTGCGTCGGTTCCCGGTGGATCGGTTGGCTGACCGATCTGTTCGCACGTTGTCTGAGGCGCACCATGCTGCAGCTCGCGACCTTCGGTTGCCTCGAAGTCCAGGTCGGCGCCCCGCCGCCGCCATGCCTGGGCCGGTGCGGCGCGTGCTGGCTGCGCGCACCGTATTGCGCGTCGCTCCACGACTCGATGCGATGAGAGCGTCGGGCGCGGGCGCGCTGAATTCCGCTTCGCAGGAGCAGCTGACCGCCAGTCTGCTGGCCGACGCGGTCGCGCGCGAAAAAGCCGAGCAGATGTTGCAGGCTATTCCTGCGGCCGTCTTGACCACGGCGATCTCGATGGCCGCCACAGCCTGGCTGCTGCACACCTACTTTGCGTGGCGCGCGATCGCCTGGTGGGTCGCATGCGTGCTTCCGCTGTACGCGATCCGGCTCGCGATATGGGCCTGGGCCAGGCACCCCGCGCGCCTGCAGACCAAGCCGCGGGCCTGCCTGCGCGCGTTGTACGTTTCGGCCACTCTGGCCGGGTTGAGCTGGACTCCGCTTCCAGTGTGGTTCTTCGCCACGTCCGTGCCGTTCCAGATGTTCCTGACCGCGCTGCTGCTCAGTGTCGCCAGCGCCGCGATGGGCGCGCTGTCGCCGGTTCCGGTCGCGGCACTGCTGTACATGCTGCCGATCATCGTGCCGCTGGTTCCGCGCCTGCTCGCCGAGCAGGCGCGGATCGCGCACACCGCAGGCTGGTTGATCCCGGTCTACATCGCGTACATGGCGACGGTTTCCGGGCGCATGGAACGACTGCTGCGCGACAAGGTACGGATCCGCTTCATGGCGGTGCAGCGCAGCCTTACCGACCCGCTGACCGGATTGCCCAACCGCGCGGGGCTGGACGCGCACTGCAGCGCCGCGCTGGCGCGCGCGCGCCGGCACGGTATGGTCGTCGTCGTTTTCTACATCGACCTGAACGGATTCAAGGCGCTCAACGATCGCCACGGCCATGCGTACGGCGATCAACTACTGCGCCAGTTCGCGCACCGCCTAAACAGCACGCTGCGCGCCCACGAGCGGCTGTCGCGGATCGGCGGGGATGAATTTGCGCTCGTGCTGCAGGACCTGGGCGTCCACTGGCGGGACGACGTGGCCGCGGTCGCGAACAGACTGACCGATCTGCTGCAGGAACCGTTTCGCATCGGGGACACGGCATGCACGATCGGCATGGCGCTGGGCAGCGCCAGCTATCCCGAAGACGCGCAGGAGCTGACCGACTTGCTGGCGTGCGCTGATGCCCGCATGTACGCGGTCAAACTGCAGCAGCACGCCGCCGCGTCGCTGCGCACGCACATGCCAGCAGAGGCACCGAAGTCGGGCCGCACGGTTCTGGAAGCTTGATTCGGAGCCACGCCGGCGCGTCCAGTCGTGCGGCGCTCAGCCGGTGCCGGTGATCGACGGCAGCAAGGCGCTGCGCCGCGCCATCACGCAGACCTTCGGCACCGCATCGTCCAGCGCTGCCAGGCGCACAAGCGACGCAAAGTCCTCGATCACCTCCCCAAGACCCAGCACACCAGCGTCAACCGCGCGCTGCGCGATGCCTATGCGGCCAGCGACGCCGACCTGGCTCGGCGCTAACTGCACCGCCGCCGCCGCGGCTCGCGATCGTTGACGCCGAGCCCGCACTACCTGTAGACCGCGCGGCGGTTGCCCACGCGCACGACCAGGATGCGCACGGCCTGGTCGTCGATGTTGGCGATCACACGGTAGTCCCCGACGCGGTACTTCCAGAAGGAGCCCAGCTTTGCCCCTTTGAGCGCCTCACCAATGCTGCGCGGGTCATCGAGCACGGCCACACGCCCGTGCAGGAAAGCAAGGATGCGACGCGCACTTTGCTGATCGAGTTTGCCCAATTCACGCTCGGCCGCCGGGTCGAACTCAACCCTCCAGGCCATAGCGTTTCATGACCTCTTCGAGCGCAACGGTTTGCGTCTTTCCGGCACGAATATCCACGAGGCGCTGCTCGGCCAGGTACAAGTCTTCCAGGGCGTCCAGATGTTCAAGGATGGCCTCTCGGGCATAAAACGTCTTGGTTCTTCCTGTAGCTTGCGCCAGGGCCTCCAGGCGGTTTTCCACTTCAGCGGGTAGACGGATGGCGAGCATGGTTTGATTCCAGAGCATTGCGCTATACAAATATAGCGCACCCCGACGAAGCCAGGCCACACGCCGCGCTCCGTCTGAGTGGCCACACTTTGGATGCTGGTTTTGGTTGCGTGGGGGAGCCGCCGCCGTAGGCGGTGGGGGGCTGCTAAGCCCCCGGGGGGTCGAGGTTGCGACTGAGCGTAGCGAAGGAGGACAGGGGGGCGGCAGCCCCCGCAACCCTGGGGCGCTCAAGCCGCGTAAGCGGCGTGACGTCCCCGCGCCGTAGGCGTGGGGGCTGGACAATTGGGGTGAGGCCGAAGGCCGAGGGGCAAGGCCCCTGGGGGATGCCGGGTGGGTGGGGCCGCCGAAGGCGGACGAGCCGGCGGGGGCGTAGCCCCCAAGAGGCGGGGCGGTCCTTCGTGTGAGGCTGCTCGGTGGAGTTTTCCACAGGGGTGAGGCAGTGCAGCGCGTTAAAGACTTTTAAAGTTAAAAACCGCGCGCGCGCGTTACGGTTTCGCAAACCCGCGCCGTTGCTGGCGCTGCGGGATGGTCTGGTGGGTGAAACACCGTGCCTGCGGTGGGTGAAACACCGTGTCTGTCCACAGCAAAAGGTGGGTGAAACACCGTGTCCGTCCACAGGTTCGGCTACTTCGGTGGGTGAAACACCGTGCCTGCGGTGGGTGAAATGACGAATGGCCGAAAGTGGTGTGTGAACCGCCGATAGACGCGTGTACACGTATCCAATTGGGGGCTGATCACAGCCGCTTGGCAAGGCTGGCCAGCAGGCGCTTGGCGTCCCTGGCGTGGAACGTCACGGTATCGTCGTCGTTGAGGGCAAGACGGTACTCGGGCAGGCTGTTGTCCGCCTCGATGGCGCGCACGGCCCGTCGGAATTCCTTGAGGGTCGATTTGCTGCCGGCCTTGACCTGCAGAAGCTCAAGGCCGATCTTCCATTGCGCCTGGTGGCCGCAATGCTTGCGGGCCAGCTCGTAGAACCGTCGCGCCAAGGGCTTGCGAAGCCGGAAATAGTCCGGGTGAATGGTCAGGACTTCCAGTGCCTGGATGGCGTTATAAAGCCACTCGGAGAGGGTTACATCGACAGCGATCATGCGTTCATCGTCTTGTGACTTCTCCACGATCCTGACGCGATCAAGAATGCCAAAATTGTCGGTCACGCGCTGACCGCCAGTTCTGATGTCCGTCTTGATGCGTGTGCCGGCGAGGCGGTCGAAAGATTCCTGCAGGCGACGATAGTCGTCGCCGCCAACCCCTCGATTGGTGGTCACCAAGTAGTCGTAGACCGTGAAGCGCACAGTGCGGTTTGTCGCATCCTCGCGGCCCCGGTCCAAGCCTGCGACCATCTGCGAACAGCAGTAGATCAGGATGTCCTTATCGTGCATGGTGGCGCGTCCGAGCACGGAAGGCATGACACGCACGGATTTGTTGCCGTCCTTGCTGCTCCACTCCCAAATACTCAGGTCCGGCTTGGTTGCCAGAGTGAAGATCGGCGCTTCCATGCTTGCGCCGTCATCCTTCAAGGCGTAGTCGAACAGATCGGCCAGGAAGAAATCGCGGTTCGGATGGCGGACCTTGACCAGCCCGCCTTGCCCCTGATTGGTGGCCTCCGTTGCAGCTGCGCGTGCCTCGACGCGCTGTCGCGCCTTGAGGGCCTTCATCTGGTTTTCGATGACGGCATCCAGCCTGGCGCGCTGCGCCTGCAGCGCGGCCAACCAGCCGCGCACGGCGCGGACCTCTGAGCTTTCGAGATTGTCCTGCCTGGCGATGCTGGCCAACTCACGATTGGCCGCCACGATGCCCTCGGACAGCATGCGGTGCACTTCTCGAAGGTTGTCCAGGCTTACACGAGCAAGATGTTCGGCCGGCATGTCCAAGCTGTCGATCGCGTCCTGCCAGCTCAAGGCGTCATCTTCGAACGCAGCCATGTCCTCGGGGTCGGTTTGGTCGACTGGAGCGACACCATCCAGCGGCAATTCGCCTTGCGCCGCCGTCTTGCCGCTGTTCTTCGCTCGCACGGCTTGGCCGAGCCTGGACAGCGATGAGGTCAGGGCTTCGTCCATCGGCGCGGGGCCGCCGTTGCTGTTCTTCTTGGCGTTACCCATGGAGGCCTCACATGCGCTAATGAGTAAATGTGTTAAAACTCAATTACGCATTACTCCGGGAGCTGGGCAACATACTCCGTCAGCAGATCCTTGATGGTCTTACCCTGCTTGGTCGCGTAGATTTTCAGCTTCGTGTGCTGATCGGCCGGTAGCTCGAAGTTAACCCGCTTCATGGTGGCATCATCGACCAGACTGGCGAGGGTCGCGGCGCGGCTCTTGCTGGCGCTCGGCCGACCGGCGGTCAGGATTCCTTGTTTGCTCATTGGCGTAAATCCTCAAATCTTCAAATGAGTTTTTGTTTCAACTCGGCGGTCAGGGCGCGCACTTCCGCCGCAGCGTCGCCAGCCGGGTCTGTGTCCATGACCGTCGTGCCCGCTGCTGCCGTACCGGGATAGCTCACGCGCTGCGTGATGCGCGACTCCAAGATGGGCAGGCCGTAGCCCGTCAGGGCCTCGGTGACTTCCGATCCAATGCGGGTTCCCTTGATTGCACGCGACACTACGAAAGCCGCCTGCAGCTTCCCGTCCGTGACCTCGATGCGTTGTTTGACCAGTTCCACTAGATCGGCGGTTGCCCAAATGTCGTAGGGGCTGGGCTGCACCGGGATCAGGACAAACGATGCCGCCTTGATCGCGGACACGGCTAGGTCGGCCGCCTGAGGTGCGCCGTCGATGACCACAAAATCCTTGCGCGCGACATGCTTGATGTCTCGCTCGATGGTCGGCCGGTCGATGCCGACAACGGTAACGGGCTGGTCCTCACGCACAGCCGCCCAATCGCGGGCGCTGCCTTGCGGATCGGAATCGACCAGCAACACGTCCGCGCCATCGAGCTGCAGGGCACGGGCAAGGTGAGTGGCGATGGTCGTCTTACCGGACCCGCCTTTCTGGTTCAACACGGCGATGACGTGCATATGAAATCCTTTGCGCAAATGATGCACAACTCATTGCATCATACGCGGCTGAGCGAATGAGTAAAAGCGTTTATGCGTAACAGCTCATCCATTCGCACCGAGTGCGCGGCACAGGGTCGAGCGGTGGACGCCAAGCAAGGCTGACAGAGAGCAATGCAACAGCGAGCAGTCTTAAGGAGACTGGAACAGCCGAAAACTTCGTCAGTCAACCGAAAAGCTCGCTGTGTGATCCGAGCCGCGCCAGCCGTAGGGTGTCGGCATCGGACTTCCGATAGATCAGCAGCAGGTCGGGCTTGACATGGCATTCGCGGTAGCCGGCCCAATCGCCAGAAAGATCGTGGTCGCAGTAGCGCGCATCGAGGGGCTGATCGGTCACCAGTGCGACCAGCACAGGCTTGAGCGCGTCATCGAGCATGGTGCGGTACTGGCCTTTGGCCTCGCGTTTGTAGTCGCGCTTGAAGACGGACGAGCGGTCAATTGTCCGCATGCAAATCCGCCATCAGGTCGTCCACGCTGGCGAACTTCTTACCCTTGCCCGCTTCTAGTTCAACAATAGCCTTCTTCGTGGTGACGTTGGGCACCTTCACATCGAAAGGCAGGCGGCGTTCATCGGCGATGCGCAGCATCAACAGGCGGATGGCATCGGAAATCGACAGGCCCATTGCTTCGAGCGCACTGGCTGCGCGCTCCTTGGTGTTGGTGTCGATACGAGCGCGGACGTAGGTGTCGGCAGTAGTGCTCATGAGAATTCTCCGGGAACGGTGCAGGCGCTCTATTGTAGTCACAATGCGACCACTCTCCAGGCGCGCGTGATGTCGCCAAACACTTGTACCCTGCTGCATCGCTGACGGTCATTCTTCCGACGCCATGGCGCAGGCCGGGGCAACCTACACGGCCGGATTGGAGACCTTCCGCCTGGTATTGCACGACATCACTCATCACCGCCATCGACTTCAACCGCTTTGCGATTGAGCCACTGGTCAATCTGTTCGCTGGTTCCGACCAGAGTGGCACTCAAAGGCCCACG
>DAIAZB010000287.1 GCA_027443745.1 Thiomonas sp.
GGCGGCTGATTGCGTCAACTGGCTGTAGCGCAGGCGCAGACCGCCTTCGGGGCGGTTATCGAGGGTGATCTGGCCGCCGAGGTTTTGCGCGATGTTGCGCATGATGGCCAGCCCGAGCCCACTGCCGGTGGGCTCGGCGGCGCGGTCTAATCGCTCGAAGGGCTGGAAGGCGCGCTCCATGTCTTGCGCTGCGATGCCCGGGCCGGTGTCGGCAATGTCGATGTGGACCCAGGACTTGCCATCATCTGCGCTTTCGGTGCTGAGAGCGAGGTCGACACGCCCGCCCTCGGGGGTGTAGCGCAGCGCGTTGTCGAGACCGTTACGCAACAAGGTATAGAGTTGGGTGGAGTCGGCCAGAATCGGGGCGCCGTCCTGACGTTCCAGACCAAGATCGATCCGGCGTTGCTCGGCAAGCGGCATCAGATCCTCGAGGACGTGACGTACCACCTGGACAGGATCGATGCGTTGCAGCGTGCTGGCCGGGCTGTTCTGCACCCGGGCCAGGCTGAGCAACTGCTCGACCACGGCGCGGGTGCGCGTCAGGCCTTGCTGCAGACTGTGCAGACGGCTGCGGGTCGCGGCGGGCAGCAGGGCATGGTCGAGGTTTTCGGCTTGCAGCGTCAGGGCGGCAATGGGGGTGCGCAGTTCGTGCGCGGCATCGGCGACGAAGCGGCGTTCGCGTTCGAGCATGCTCGCCACCCGCGCCAGCAGGCTGTTGATGGAGGCGAGGAATGGGCGCAGTTCGAGCGGAACTTCGTCCAGCGGCAAAGGGTCGAGGCGGTGGTCGTCACGCGCATCCACCAGGCTGGCGAGGCGGCGCACGGGCCGCAGTGCGCGGCGCACCACCCAGCTCACCAACAGCACCAGCAAGGGCACCAGGGTCAGCATGGGCACGAGGGTGCGCAGACCGCTGTCGACGGCAGCCTCGTTGCGCACGCTGCTGCGCTGGGCCACGGCGATATCCCCGCTCGAATCTTGCCGCACGAACACGCGCCAGGAATGCGCGCCGGCCTCGATGGTGTGCATGCCCGGCGTGAGCTTGCTGGGCAGCGCCAGTCGGTTCGCCAGCAGTTGGGGGCCGGGTCCGGATGCGTGCAGGCGCTCGATGATGAAACGGGCGTCGCGGTCAGCGTCAGCGCCATGGGACTCGATCACGCTGGTCGGTTTCAATCCATAGCGGTGCACCAGGCTGGCGATCTGGCGCAACTGCGCGTCCTGCAATTCGTTCGCCTCCTGGTAGCCGAAAAAGTAGGACACCGCACCGGTGCTCAGCCCGGCGACGGCGACGATGATGGTCATCCACAGCCACAGGCGGCGACGCAAGGACTGCGCCGCCCAGTGGCGCAGCGGGGGAATAGGGTTCAGGCGCATTGGGGCGTGGCGTGATGGTGGAACTGGACGGTGGCAGCTCAGTCCGGTTGCCGTGGCGCCTGACGGCCGGATTGCGCCGAGCCTTCGCGTTCGACCATCCAGCCCACGCCGCGCACGTTCTTGATGCTGGACTGCCCCAGCTTTTTGCGGATGCCGTGGATGAGAAACTCCACCGCGTTGCTCTCCACTTCTTCGTTCCAGCCGTAGATGCGCTCCTCGAGTTCGCTGCGCGAGAGGATGGCGCCCGGCCGCAGCAACAGCGCGTGCAGCAGCGCGTACTCGCGCGCCGAAAGCCGCGCGCTCGTGGTGCCGGTGTCGCCGCCGATGCTGGCCTCGCGCGTAGTCGGGTCCAGGCTCAGGTTGCCGTTGCTGAGCACCGGCTGGCCCTGGCCGCCTTTGCGCCGGGCCACGGCGCGCAGTCGCGCCAGCAACTCGCCGGACTCGAAGGGCTTGATGAGGTAATCGTCGGCGCCGAGGTCGAGGCCGCGAATGCGGTCGTCCACGCCATCACGGGCGGTGACGATGATGACCGGCAGGTTGTTGCCGCCCTGGCGCAAGGCCTGCAGCACGTCCAGGCCGTCGCGCTTGGGCAGTCCCAGGTCCAGCAACATGGCCTCGTAGGGCGTGGATTTGACTGCGCTGAGTGCCGATTCGCCATCCAGCACCCAGTCCACGGCGTGGGCGGCGTCGCGCAGCGCCTGCTGCGTGGCGGCGCCCAGCATGCGATCGTCTTCAACCAGCAGGATGCGCATCCGGTGTCACCTCGTCGATTGTTGTGGGGTCATTGTCTTCGCTGGCGAGGCTGCCGCCCAGCAGCTTGAACAGCGCTGGCATGAGCAGCAGCACCAGCGGCAACTGCACCGCCAGGCCGGCGATGATGGCCACCGCCAACGGCTGCTGCATGGCCGAACCCTGGCCGATGGCCAGCGCCAGCGGCGCCAGCGTCAGCATCGCGGCCAGCGTGGTCATGGCAATGGGGCGCATGCGGTTGATGCCGGCTTGCACCAGCGCCGCGTCGAGCGAGATGTCGGGATGCGTTTGCTGCAGCTCCTGCACCTCGCTGAAGTAGAAGATGGCCACTTCGGTGACGATGCCGACGATCATGGTCATGCCCATCATGGCCGAGATGTTGAGCTCGATGCCCGACACCCACAGCCCGACGAACACTGCCGGCAATGCCGCCAGCGGCATGGCGAGAATGGCCAGCGCCACCTTGAAGCGCTCGTACAGGAACAGCAGGAGGAAGAACACCAGCAGCACCGCGGCCACCAGCACCTGCAGCAAACCCTT
>DAIAZB010000288.1 GCA_027443745.1 Thiomonas sp.
CATCATCTCGACGAAGCCACGGTGCTGAGTTTCGCCGCCGGCGCGCTGTCGGCGGAGATGGCTGCCGTCGCGGCCACCCACATGGAAGTGTGCGAACTCTGCCGCGAGCGCCTGTCCGAGGCCGAGCGCATCGGTGGCGCCCTGCTGGGCCAGCAGCAGCCTGCTGCTGGCGCCGACGCCGCGCGCGGCGCCCGCCTGCGCGAAGCGATGCTGGACCTGCTCGACGAGGAGCCGAAGCTCGAGGCGGACGCGGCCAACGGGCGCCTGCGACCGACCGATGCGCCTGTCGACGCAGACTGCCTGCCGCGGCCGTTGCAGCCATACTTCGGCCGTTCCTGGCGCGCGCTGCGTTGGCGCTGGATGGCGCCGGGCGTGCACATGATCCGCGCCGCGCGCGGCAGCGGCGACACGCTGATCCTGCTCAAGATCGCGCCAGGCAAGAGCATGCCGATCCACAGCCACCAGGGCACCGAGCTCACGCAGATCCTGCAGGGTGCCTACGACGACGCGCTCGGCCACTATGCGCCTGGCGACGTCGCCGACCTCGACAACGAGATCCAGCACCAGCCGATCACCGCGCCCGGCGTGCCCTGCGTCTGCGTGGCCGCGCTGGATGCACCACTACGTTTCCCCGGCTGGCTGGCGCGCAAGCTGCAGCCGCTGGTCGGATTGTGATCCTGCCGGGCACGGCCGATGCCGGGCACCGTGCCCGGCACCGGTAGCTTGTGGCAGCCCTCGTCGCCTGCGTAGGGTCTGTCGTCAACGGGGCCGGCCTGTTCGAGCCCGGCACGGCCTTGAGGTCCGTCCTCCACGCCTGAACAGGCGGGGCTTCGCAGCAGCGGCAAACGCCTGGCGTCCTGGCGTCGGTAAATCCCGGCACTGATATCGACGGATATCGGCCCGACCCGCATCCGACGGGGCCCAATCCACGTATGAGGCGGCAACACTTCCTAGGGAGCCTGCCGTGTCTTCTGCCTTCCTGATCTACGGAGCCACCGGCGGCGTCGGATCGTGCCTGGCGCGGATGCTCGCCAGCGAAGGCCACCGGCTGCACCTGGTGGCGAGAAACGCGGCGGGCCTGGAAGCGCTGGCTCAAGAACTGGGAGCGGACTGGACGGCAGCGGACGTGCTCGACGACGCCTCATTCGCCCGCGTCGCCGAGCGCGCGCCACGGACATTGGATGGACTGATATATGCCGTGGGCAGCATCAACCTCCGGCCGCTGGCGCGGATCACCACCGCCGATCTGGAGCGCGACTATCGCCTGAACGCCGCCGGCGCCGCGCTGGCTATCCAGGCGGCGTTGCCGGCCCTGCGGGCCAGCACCGGGAGTGCGTCGGTGGTGCTGTTTTCCTCGGTGGCCGCCGCGCGCGGCTTCCCGATGCACAGTTCCATCGGCATGGCCAAGGCGGCGGTGGACGGCCTGACGCGGTCGCTGGCCGCCGAATTCGCGCCTGCGATCCGCGTCAACGCTGTGGCCCTGTCGCTGACGCAGACCCCGCTGGCCGGCAGCATGGTCGCCAGCCCCAAGATGCGCGATGCCATCGCCGCGACGCATCCGCTGGCGCGGCTGGGGCAGCCGGAGGATGCCGCCCATCTGGCGGCCTTCCTGCTCTCGTCGCGGGCGGACTGGATCACCGGGCAGGTCATGGGCCTGGATGGCGGTCGCGGCGCGATCGCCTCGAAATAGGACGCCCTGATGCCCCGCATGCGCAGCAAACACGACCTGCCCAGCAAGCGTTGCGTGACATGCGGGCGCAGCTTCCTCTGGCGGCGGAAATGGTCGCGTGACTGGGAAAGCGTGAAGTACTGTTCGAGACGTTGTCGCGGCCGAGCCTGAGGCGGGAAAGGGCAATGAATATTCTTCTGGTGGGAGCGACCGGGCTGGTCGGGCAGGGCGTGCTCAGGGTGCTGCTGCAGGATCCCG
>DAIAZB010000289.1 GCA_027443745.1 Thiomonas sp.
CCAGTGGTGGCGCGTGGTGCCGGCACCGGGCTGTCGGGCGGAGCGTTACCGCATGTGGACGGCGTGCTGCTGGCGCTCTCGCGCTTCAACCACATCAAGTCCATCGACAAGCTGGCACGCACGGCCACGGTGGAGTGCGGCGTCCGCAACCTGGCGATTTCCGAGGCCGCCGCGCCCCACGGCCTGTACTACGCGCCCGACCCTTCCAGCCAGATTGCCTGCACCATCGGCGGCAACGTGGCGGAAAACTCCGGCGGCGTGCATTGCCTGAAATACGGCCTCACCGTGCACAACGTGCTGCAAGTGCGCGGCTACACCGTGGAGGGCGAGCCCATCACGGTGGGCAATCTGGCCGGCGACTCCGCGGGGCCGGATCTGCTGGCCGTGGTCATCGGCAGCGAAGGCATGCTGATGGTCGTCACCGAAGTGACCGTCAAGCTCATTCCGAAGCCGGTGCTGGCGCGCTGCATCATGGCCAGCTTCGACGATCTGCGCAAGGCCGGCGACGCCGTCGCCCGCCTGATTGCCGATGGCATCATCCCCGCCGGACTGGAAATGATGGACAAGCCCATGACGGCGGCGGTCGAGTCCTTCGTCCACGCCGGCTATGACCTGAACGCCGAGGCCATCCTGCTGTGCGAGTCCGACGGCACGCCGGAAGAGGTGGAGGAGGAAATCGGCCGCATGCTCGCGGTGCTGCAAGGCTGCGGCGCCACAGCCCTGACCATCAGCCGCGACGAAGCCGAGCGCCTGCGCTTCTGGAGCGGACGCAAGAACGCCTTCCCCGCCTCGGGCCGCATCTCCCCCGACTACTACTGCATGGACGGCACCATCCCGCGCAAGCGTGTGGCCGACATGCTGCTGGCGATCCAGGACATGGAGCGCGAGTTCAGTCTGCGCTGCGTCAATGTGTTCCATGCCGGCGATGGCAATCTGCATCCACTGATCCTGTTCGACGCCAATCAGACTGGCGAACTGGAACGCGCCGAGGCCTTCGGCGCGAAAATCCTCGAGGCCTGCGTCGAGATGGGCGGCTCCATCACCGGCGAACACGGTGTGGGACTGGAGAAAATCAACTCCATGTGCGTGCAGTTCAGCCCCGAGGAACTCGAACAGTTCCTGGCCATGCGTCGCGCCTTCGACCCCGCGGAGCACCTCAACCCAGGCAAGAACATCCCCAGCCATGCGCGTTGCGCCGAGTACGGCAAGCTGCACGTGCGTGGTGGGCGTGTGGCGTTTCCAGAGTTGCCTCGCTTTTGAGCCGCACACGCACCTCGCCTGGCGCAGCTTTCACCTTTCCTATCCCTGGGAGACGCCGGGAGGGACATCCGGAGTCTTCGCGCAGCGCGGCTTTCACCTCCCCCACGGGTGGGAGAGGCCGGGAGGGGAAAGCGCAACAACCCTCCCCCTTTTGCCCACCCTTTCATCGACTGAACCCGTGAACCCATCCGACACACTCGCCACACTGCAGGAGCAGGTGCGGCAGGCAGCAACCCAGCACACCCCGCTGACCGTGCGCGGCGGCGGCAGCAAGTCCTGGCTGCATCCCGCCTCGCGCCAGGCGCGCGCTGGCGCCACGCTGGATCTGAACGCGTACGCCGGCATCGTCAGCTACGAGCCCACCGAACTCGTCGTCACCGCCCGCGCCGGCACACCGCTGGCCGAACTGGAAGCCCTGCTTGCGACCCAAGGCCAATGCCTGCCGTTCGACCCACCGCATTTCGCCCACACCGGCGCCCGCGCCACCGTGGGCGGCATGGTGGCGGCGGGACTTGCCGGTCCCGCCCGCCAGGGCGCCGGCGCGGTGCGCGACTATGTGCTGGGCGCCGTGCTGCTGAACGGCCGCGCCGAGGTGCTGCATTTCGGCGGCCAGGTGATGAAGAACGTCGCCGGCTTCGACGTCTCGCGCCTGCTGGTGGGGTCGATGGGCTCGCTCGGCGCCATTCTGGAAGTCTCGCTCAAGGTGCTGCCACGCGCCCCGGCTCATGCGACGCTGGTGTTCGAGATGAGCAAGGAGCGCGCGATCGAGCAAGTCAACATCTGGGGCAGCCAGCCGCTGCCCATTGCCGCCAGTGCCTGGTGCTGCGGCGGCAATGGCGCCGAACACCTCCTCCACCTGCACCTGCGCGGCGCCCAGGCTGCGGTGGCTGCCGCCTGCTCCCGCCTGGGTGGAGAGCAAGTGGACGACGTCGCGGCCACCGAGTTATGGCACGGCCTGCGTGAGCAAACCCTGCCTTGGTTCGCCACCACCTGGGCGCAACCCGGCGCCGCTGGCGAAGCGCTGTGGCGCCTGGCGGTGCCGCCTACCACGCCGCCCATGCGCCTGCAGGGCGATCTGCTCATTGAATGGGGCGGTGCCCAGCGCTGGCTCAGAACCGCACTGCCCGCCGCCGTGATGCGCGAAGCCGCCGCACGGGCCGGAGGCCACGCCACGCGCTTTCGCGGCGGCGACCCGGACACGCCGGTGTTCACCCCGCCGGCGCCGCCGCTGGACCGCATCCACCGCGAGATCAAGCGCGCCTTTGACCCTCACGGGCTTTTTCCGACGGTGCTGGCCGACTGAACCCGGCACCGACGTCCTCGCACCCTTCGAACCTCAACGCCGCCTTCTCACGCCCCCTTGCGTCTGCCTTCATGGAAACCCGCCTCTCCCCAGAATTCGCCGGCACGCCCGACGGCCAGCAAGCCGAGAGCATCCTGCGCGCTTGCGTGCATTGCGGTTTTTGTACCGCCACCTGCCCCACCTACCAGTTGCTCGGCGACGAGCTGGATGGCCCGCGCGGACGCATCTACCTCATCAAGCAGGTGCTCGAGGGTGCCGCGCCCACGCGCAGCACCCAGCGGCATCTGGATCGCTGCCTCACCTGCCGTAATTGCGAAACCACCTGCCCCTCCGGCGTGGCCTACGGCCAGTTGGTGGACATCGGCCGCCGTGTGGTGGATGCCAAGGTGCAGCGCCCAATGGCCGAACGCGCCAAACGCTGGGCGCTGAAGGAAGGCCTCACCTCGCCGCTGTTCGGCACGGCGATGAAGCTCGGTCAGACGCTCAAGCCGCTGGTGCCGAAATCGCTGCAAGAGAAGGTGCCGCCGGCGACACCAGCCAGCCCCTGGCCGACGCGCGAACACGCGCGCAAGGTGCTGATGCTGGCCGGCTGCGTGCAACCGGCGATGGCGCCGAACATCAACGCCGCCACGGCACGCGTGCTCGACGGCCTGGGGGTGCAGGCGCTGGTGGCTGAAGGTGCCGGCTGCTGCGGCGCCATCCGCCAGCACCTGAGCGACCACGACGGCGCACTGGCCGACATGCGCCGCAATATCGATGCCTGGTGGCCGCTGGTGCAGCGCGGCATGGTCGAGGCCATCGTCGTCAACGCCTCCGGCTGCGGCGTGCTGGTGAAGGACTACGGCCGTGAACTGCAGCACGATCCGGCCTATGCCGACAAGGCCGCACGCATCTCCGCGCTCGCACGCGACCCGATCGAATTCCTCGTCGCGCACGGCGAGCACATCGCCGCCAAGCTCCAGCGCAAGCCAGCTCAAAACCTGGCCTGGCACCCGCCCTGCACCTTGCAGCATGGCCAGCGCCTGGGCGGGCAGGTGGAGGCGCTACTGCGCGGCCTGGGTTTCAGCGTCAGCTTGCCCGCCGAGAGCCACCTGTGCTGCGGCTCGGCCGGTACGTACTCCGTGCTGCAGGCCGATTTGGCGAAGCAGTTGCGCGAGCGCAAGCTCAAGCATCTGGCGCATGTGGCGCCTCAGCGCATCCTCAGCGCCAACATCGGCTGTATCCAGCACTTGCAAGCCGGCACCACCATCCCGGTGCAGCACTGGCTGGAGTTCCTGGACGAAGCCTTGCGGAACTGAGACCGGGCCGAGAACGGTCAAACGTCAAACGGCGTCACGTCAAACGCGTCAAACGGGGTCAGACCCCAATTAATTATTAATTCGCAATTAATTCGCCAATCAATTCGGTCAATTCCGGGTGAAGCTCGGACGGCCCTGGCAGGGTCAACTGGTCGCCACGGGCGACGACATGGGGTTGTCCAGCGCGATCTCGATGTCAGCCCGCAGCGCATCCGGCTGGGTCTGCGGCGCGTAGCGGCGGATCACCTGGCCATCGCGGCCCACCAGAAATTTGGTGAAATTCCATTTGATGACTTCGGTGCCGAGCACGCCGCTGGCCTGGTCCTTGAGCCAGCGCCACAACGGGTGGGTATGGGCGCCGTTGACATCGATCTTGTCGAACAACGGAAATTCGATGCCGTAGTTGGTGCTGCAAAACTGGGCGATCTGCTCCGACGTGCCCGGCTCCTGCGCGCCGAACTGGTTGCAGGGAAAGGCCAACACCTCGAAACCCCGGTCGTGATAGGCATGATGCAGCGCCTGCAGCCCGGCGTACTGCGGCGTGAAACCGCAGGCGCTGGCGGTGTTGACGATGAGCAGCACCTTGCCGCGCCAATGCGCCAGCGACTGCGCCTGGCCGTGGATGTCGGCGGCACTGAAATCGAACACGCTGGGGATCGCGGGTTTCGTCGTGGTATCGGTATCGGCGGCGCTCATATCGGAGTCTCCCGTGGCGAATGGGGCTGCGGCGGCAGCGCCGGTTGGCGCCAGGCCGCGAGCAGGATAGCCAGCAAAATGAGGCTACCACCGATCAACGCCTGCACACTGAGTCGTTCGGCCCCCAGCAGCACCGCGCTGCCACTGGCGAAGACGATCTCCACCGTCATCACCACCGCCGTGAGGCTCGACGGCAGGCGCTCCGCGCCATATTGCAGGCCGAGGTTGGCGGCGAGAAAGGCCAGTGCCAACAAGGCTACGGCCAACACCAGCGGCAGCGTCGGCGCGGGCAGGCCGCTGGTCACGCCGGATGCCGCCAGCGCCGACGCCAGGCCACCGGCCACCAACATGCCGCCGGCAAACATCGCCAAGCCGCGCGCCTCCGGCGGCGTATGCGCATACTTGCGCAGCAGCACGTTGTTGAGGGCGAAGGCCATGCCGCCCAGCACGCCCAGCCAGTCGGCCGGA
>DAIAZB010000290.1 GCA_027443745.1 Thiomonas sp.
CCCCTGAATTGCCGGGATTGATGGCAGCATCCGTCTGGATGAAGTTCTCGAAGGTATTGATGCCCAGTTGCGTACGCCCAAGTGCGCTGACGATGCCCTGCGTCACCGTCTGCCCGACGCCGAAGGGGTAGCCAATGGCCAGCACCACATCACCGACACGCGCCTGGGTCTCGTCGCCGAAGGCCAGCATGGGCACATCGTGCAGCGTGATCTTGAGCACCGCCAAGTCGGTGTCGGGGTCGCGGCCCACGACCTGAGCGGCGGCCTCGCGCCCGTCCGCCAGCTTGACTTCAATTTCCTCCGCACCGTCGATTACATGGTTGTTGGTCAACACGTAACCCGTGGAGCTGACGATCACTCCCGAGCCAAGCCCGACCGTGGGCGTGCGCGCGCCGGAACCTCCAAAAAAGCGCCCGGACAACGACCCCCGGCCCGGCTTGGGCGCGCGCGTCGTCGTCACGGAGACCACTGCCGGCATGGCCTTTTGCGCGGCGCCGCTGTAGGAGCCGGTCGCGGGTGCAGCAGGGGGCTCGGGTGCTGCCGGCAGCAGTTGCAAGACCCCCGCTGGGTCTGGAATGCCAGCGCTGCGGTCGAGCCATTGCGGCGCCAGGACCCGCACCGCGAACACCACGCCCAGTGCGATCGTCGTCGCCTGAGCGAAAATCAACCAAAACCTGCGCATACCCACCTTCCCTGAACATGATCGATCGTGAGCAATTAGCTGCCCATCTGCGCGATTTTCTGCGGACCGATAGCTTCGAGGATTATGGTCCAAACGGCTTGCAAGTCGAGGGCAGGGCGCACATCCGCCGTGTCGTCAGTGGCGTCACGGCCAGTCTCGCGCTGATCGAACGTGCTGTCAGTCAGGGAGCCGACGCCATCCTCGTGCATCACGGCTGGTTCTGGCGTGGCGAAGATCCGTGTGTGGTGGGTCAAAAGCACAAACGCCTAGCCGCGCTGATCGCGGCCGACATCAATTTGTTCGCCTACCACCTGCCGCTGGATGCGCATCACCAGGTGGGCAACAACGCCCAATTGGCGGCGGGTATGGGCTGGCAGCCCGATGGCCGTTTTGGCAAGCAGGAGCTGGGCTGGCTGGGCTCGGCACCCGCGCAGGAGACGCTGGCCGATCTGGTCGCAGAACTCACGCGCAAGCTCGAACGCGCGCCCCTGCTGTTGGGCGATCCCGCAGCGCGAGTCGGCCGCCTGGCTTGGTGCACTGGAGCAGCGCAGGGCTGGATCGAGCAGGCCCATGCCGCCGGCGCGAACACCTACATCAGCGGCGAGATTTCCGAGCCCACGGCGCACTTCGCCCGCGAGATGGGCATCGCCTACCTGGCCTGCGGCCACCACGCCACCGAACGCTACGGCGTGCAGGCGCTAGGCGAGCATCTGGAACGCAGTTTCGGCATCGAACACGTCTTCATCGACATCGACAATCCGGCATGAACCCGCCACGGCCCTTGGCCATCACCATGGGAGATGCGGCAGGCATCGGCCCGGAAATCATCATCAAGGCCTTCGCCGCCGGACAGGCGCAGGATTGCGTCGTGGTGGGCGATGCCCAAGTCATCGCTGCGGCCGTCGCCGGTGTTGACATTCCTGGTGCCTTGGGATCGAGCGTGGCGCGTATCGAGCACATGACGCAATGGCAAAACCTGCCTCCCGGCGTGATTCCCGTGCTGCAGGCGCATGGTCTGGAGCCCGAATCACTGCGCGATCTCGTCGCCGGGCGAGTCGACGCACGAGCCGGTGCGGCAGCGCATGCCGCCATCGTCACCGCCACGCATGCGGCGTTGCGTGGGGAGGTCGCCGCCGTGGTCACGGCGCCCATTCACAAGGAGGCCTTGCATGCGGCGGGTGTGCCTTTTCCAGGCCATACCGAGTTGCTGCAGCATCTGGCAGGTGGTGTGCCCGTGCGCATGATGCTGGCCAATGACGAGCTGCGAACCGTGCTCGTCACCATCCACATGAGCGTTCGCGAGGCGCTTGATGCCGTCACGTTCGAAGCCGTTCTCGAGACGTTGCGCATCACGCATGTCGCCGCCCAGCGCTGGGGCCAGCCGCATCCGCGCCTTGCCGTGGCCGGCCTGAACCCGCATGCGGGTGAAGGGGGTTTGTTCGGCGATGAAGAGACTCGCATTCTTGCACCCGCCATCAGGCAGGCGCGCGCCGAGGGCATCGATGCCAGCGGACCGCACGCTCCCGACACGGTGTTCATGCGCGCCCGCAATGCCCCGGGGCACGCGGGTGAGTTCGACGTCGTGATCGCCATGCTGCACGACCATGGCCTGATTCCGGTGAAATACATGGGGCTCGACGCGGGCGTGAATGTCACCCTCGGCTTGCCCTTCGTGCGCACCAGCCCCGACCACGGCACGGCGTTCGATCTGGCAGGCCGTGGATGCGCCAATCCTGCCAGCTTGGTGAGTGCCCTTGCCATGGCGCGGCAACTCAGCCGCTTCGCCTAGCGCTTGTTTCAGCGCTTGAGCGCGTCGCGAATGTCTCGTAGCAACACGATTTCCTCGGGATCGGCTGCGGGCGGTGCCGGGGGTTGAGCGCGCTTGAGCTTGCTGATGAGCCGGACCATCATGAAGATGATGAAAGCCAAGATCAGGAAGTTGATGGCGATGGTGATGAAGTCGCCATAGGCCAGGACGGGAACGTTCGCCTTTTTCAAGGCGGCAAGGGTCATCTCCGTTCCAGCGGGAACTGCGCCCAGCGGAATAAAAAAGTTCGAGAAATCAATCTTGCCGATGATGGCTCCAACCACCGGCATGATGATGTCACCCACCAGTGCCTCCACGATTTTCCCGAAGGCGCCACCGATGATCACGGCAACAGCCAGATCGATCACATTGCCTTTGACGGCAAACTCCTTGAAATCAGTCAGCAAGCTCATTGTGTCTCTCCCGTGGTTGATAGGCGAAGGGTGTCCGAATGTACCGCCCAGCGCTTGCGTTGGACACCTTTGTAAAGCGCGAGACGGGTTGCTACCTCGAAAAGTTTGGTCGATTTCGTGAGATGATCAACCCATGTGACAGCGCATTATTGCGGTGCAACAAGGCGTTAATTGACAAAACGCAATCCGTAACCCCTAAATCAGTGAGTTCTTATACAGACTTTTCCTAATGCGAAATTCATCCTGGGGGACCAGAATTCCACGGCTTCACTACACCCTTGAAACGATGGATTCCCAACGCCGAATTTGGTTGATCGCAACAGGGGCTGCCACCTGCGTCGTGGGTGCCGCTACTGCCGTGCCGTTTATCGAATCCATGGAACCCTCGGCCAAGGCCAGGGCCGAGGGCGGACCCATCGAGGTGGACATCGGCCATTTGCGCCCTGCTGAAAAAATGACCGTGTTGTGGCGCGGGCAGCCGGTCTGGTTCCTGCGCCGCACGCCGCAAATGCTGTCCTCGCTGAACGTGACCCAGTCTCTCGTGGCCGATCCGCTGTCTCATCGCACCGCCTTCCCCACGCCGGCATGGGCGCAAAACCAATGGCGCTCGATCAAGCCCGAGTATCTCGTTGTCGTGGGCATTTGCACGCATCTGGGCTGCTCCCCCGTGGACCGCTTCACTCCCGGACCGCAGCCCTCGCTGCCGAGCGACTGGCAAGGCGGCTTCCTGTGCCCTTGCCACGGTTCCGAATTCGACCTGGCCGCGCGCGTCTTCAAGAACATGCCCGCGCCCGACAACCTGGTGGTGCCGCCGTATCACTACATCAACGACCGAAAAATTCTTCTCGGCGAATACAAGGCCTGATGGCTCAAACGGAGAGACACGCATGGCTGAACAAACTTTGCCAGACGCCGGTGCACCTGTCGCTGCAACGCGCGGCGGTTTGCGGCAATGGATTGACGACCGGTTTCCATTCTCGGCCTTGTGGGCGGCTCATCTGAGCGAGTATTACGCGCCGAAGAATCTGAATTTCTGGTACTACTTCGGCTCGCTGGCCATCGTCGTGCTGGCGATTCAAATCGTCAGCGGCATCTTCCTGGTCATGCACTACAAGCCCGACGCCGCACTGGCGTTCGGCTCGGTCGAGTACATCATGCGCGACGTGAGCTGGGGCTGGCTCATCCGCTACATCCATTCCACCGGAGCGTCGGCCTTTTTCGTCATCATCTACATGCACATGTTCCGCGGCCTGCTCTATGGCTCGTACCGCAAGCCGCGCGAACTGGTCTGGGTTTTCGGCTGCCTCATCTTCCTCTGCCTCATGGCTGAAGCCTTCTTCGGCTACCTCCTGCCCTGGGGGCAGATGTCGTTCTGGGGGGCGCAGGTCATCGTCAACCTCTTTTCCGCCATTCCTTTTATCGGCCCCGATCTCTCGCTGTGGATTCGTGGCGACTATGTCGTGAGCGATGCCACGCTCAATCGCTTCTTTGCTTTCCACGTCATTGCCATACCGCTGTTGCTCATCGGGCTGGTGGGGGCACACATCATTGCGCTGCATCAAGTGGGTTCCAACAATCCGGACGGCATCGAGATCAAGGTCAACAAGGATGCGCGCGGCAATCCGCGAGATGGCATTCCCTTCCACCCCTATTTCACCGTGCACGACCTCTTCGGGTTGTCGGCCTTCCTCACCATCTTCAGTGCCGTGCTGTTCTTTGCGCCGACCTTCGGAGGCTATTTCCTGGAGCACAACAACTTCATCCCGGCCGATCCGTTGAAAACCCCGCCGCACATCGCCCCGGTCTGGTACTTCACCCCCTTTTATTCCATGCTGAGGGCCACCACCACCACCTCGGTCCACTTGTGGATGGCGGTGCTCACAGCCGCAGCGCTGTGGGGGGCATGGAGTCTTCGCCGCCGCATCGAACGCCTGGTGGTGTTGGCCGTGGGGATGGCTTTTTTGCTCTGGGCCATGGCTACGGTGGATGCCAAGTTCTGGGGCGTGGTGGTGATGGGCGGGGCGGTCGTCTCGCTGTTTTTCTTGCCATGGCTAGACCATGCGCCGGTGAAGTCCATGCGCTACCGGCCGAAGTGGCATTTGTCGCTGTTGATCCTGTTTGCCCTGGACTTCATCGTGCTCGGCTACTTCGGCATCTCCGAGCCATCGCCCGTGGGTTACTGGATTTCGGTCAGTTGCACGTTCATCTACTTCGGCTTCCTGTGGCTGATGCCCTGGTGGACCGGACTCGGCACGTGCAAGGCCGTGCCCGAACGTCTCGTCTACCACCCCCATTGAGCTTGATCATGACCCATCCATTCCGCTGGCTCCTGCGTTTGGCGTTGGCCCTGGGGCTGAGTTGCGGCGCAGTGGCAGCGCAGGCAGCCTCAGAGCAAGCCAGCATTCCGCTGGAACACGCGCCCTACCGTGTGAATGACCTGCTGGCACTGCAAAACGGCGCCAAGCTCTTCGTCAACTATTGCTTGAACTGCCACAGCGCCAAGTACATGCGCTACGAGCGTTTGCGCAGCATTGGCTTGACGGCAGACCAAGTGCAGGAATACCTGATGTTCAGCGAACCCAGACTTGGGGATACGATGAAAGTCGCGATGACGCCAGCTCAAGCCGCGGCCTGGTTCGGCGCCTCGCCGCCTGATTTGAGCGTGATCGAGCGGGCACTGGCCTCCCATCGTGGTTCGGGTGCCGATTTCCTGTATACCTATCTGCTATCGTTTTACCGCGATACCACGCGTCCCAACGGCTGGAACAACCTGGTGCTTCCCGGCGTTGCCATGCCCAACCCGCTCTGGCCCTTGCAGGGAGAGCGCGCCGCGAAGTTTGCGCTCACGAATGACCCAGCCTCCCCAGGTCTCCAACTCAAGCGGTTTGTCGATTACGAGCAGCTCACCCCTGGAAGTTTGAGTCCAACGCAGTATGATTCACAAGTTGCCGATCTCGTGGCCTATATGCAATGGATGGCCGAACCGGACCAACTCGAGCGCAAGCGACTCGGCGTTATCGTCTTGCTCTTTTTGGCCCTGTTCACCTTCATCACCTGGCGCCTCAAGTCCGATTATTGGAAAGATGTGACTTAGTTGAGCCAAGCACCTGCGGGTGCTTGGCAGCAGTGTCCATAGGTCCGACTTTCGGGGTCGGCTGTCGCGGGGGTGAGCATGCTCACTCCCTTCGCTTTTTCAGGAGTCGCCTCTCATGATGGTGCTTTATTCAGGCACGACCTGCCCATTCTCGCAGCGTTGCCGTTTTGTCCTGTTCGAAAAGGGCATGGATTTCGAAATTCGTGATGTCGATCTCTTCAACAAGCCTGAAGATGTGAACGTCATGAACCCCTACGGTCAGGTGCCCATTCTGGTCGAGCGTGACCTCATCCTGTACGAATCGAACATCATCAATGAGTACATCGACGAGCGTTTTCCGCATCCTCAACTCATGCCCGGAGACCCGGTGGCGCGTGCCCGAGTGCGTTTGTTCCTGTTCAATTTCGAAAAGGAATTGTTCGTGCACGTCAGCACGCTCGAGTCGCGTGCCAGCAAAACCAATGAAAAGGCGATGGAAAAGGCCAGAACGGCGATTCGTGACCGCCTGACTCAGCTGGCGCCCATCTTTACCAAGAACCGTTTCATGTTGGGTGACGATTTCTCCATGCTCGACGTGTCCATTGCGCCTCTGCTTTGGCGCTTGGACCACTACGGCATCGATCTGCCCAAATCAGCCGCACCGCTTTCCAAGTATGCCGAGCGCATTTTCCAGCGCCCTGCCTATATCGAGGCGCTCACGCCCTCGGAAAAGGTCATGCGCAAGTAAAGACGGTGTCAGGAAGAGTCATGACCACTCCGGCTGAACATCCAAACTCGACCAAGCCCTACTTGTTGCGTGCCCTTTACGAATGGTGCACCGACAACGGACTGACGCCGTATCTGGCTGTTCACGTGGACAGTCTGGTACGGGTGCCCCGCGAGCATGTCAAAAACGGTGAAATTGTGCTCAACATCAGTTTCGGCGCCACCACAGGCCTGAAGATCGGGCATGACGACGTGCGTTTCAAGGCACGCTTCGGCGGAGTCGCCCGCGACATCCTCGTGCCAGTGAGCCATATCACCGCGATCTACGCCCGCGAGAACGGTCAGGGCATGGCGTTTCCCGTGCCTGAGCCCGGTACGGGAGATTCTGCCGCTCCCGGCTCGGTCGAAGGCCAAGAGGCGCAGACGCCTGAAACAGGGTCGTCGAGCCATCTTCATGCCGTGCCCGACAGCATGCCATCGGCCGCAGAAGTTCCAGAGCAATCTGCCCACTCGGCCGATACAGCCAAAGCCGAGGGTGAACCGCCGGTTGATCCTCCTCCACGACCTTCCGGGGGGCATCTCAAGCGTGTGAAATGAGGACTTGAGATCGCAACCTGAAGCCCCCCGTATCCCCAGCGGAAATCCCTGCCGCTTTAGCTCAGTTGGTAGAGCAATCGCCTTGTAAGCGATAGGTCGTCTGTTCGAGTCAGACAAGCGGCACCAGGAATCCTTCCAGATCGAACCTCGATCGTGCATTGCGTCCGGGTTTACGGGGGTAGACAAAGCAGCGTTCTTGTATCAGAATGTGACTGAGCTTTAAACAGCTCTTTCAGGGAGTGTGCAATTCACCCGGGCTCTGCCCGGGTATTTTTTTGCTCGTTTGCACTTGCGCTGCAGCGGTCTGCTAGCGACGCTGTCGTGATGCAACGACGCGGGCAGGCAACCCGGCCGAGCAGTCTGATCAGCAACCCGCCTGCGCGCAGCCCGTGGGTGTGGCATCCGGACGCATCGTCCTGCGTGAACGAAGGTCGCGCCGGTGAAGGTGCCCAGATCACGATTCCCAGCTAGGACCGCACGAGATTCCCAGCCGGGTTGCGCCGCACTCGGGTCAAACAGGCCGCCGAGCCTGGCATCAGGTCCAGGCTCAACGATTGGGGCAAGAGATTCGTAAACCGCCCTGGATGGGACATGGTCAAACTGCTCATTCCCGTTTTTGGGAACCTGAATGCTGACGGCATCGACAAATGCTCGAGTGAGTCAAGCCAACTTGTGTGCGTCCTGACGGGCTGCATCAACAGCGACGGCTCGGGAGGCAACTGGATTAGGTGGTTGACCTCCAGCGGCCGGGTCCGAGTCAAGGTCGCTGTTCATGCGCTGTGGCTCGGGCGCGTCATGCCGACCGGCATTTGCATCAGGGTACCTTTCGACCACTGCAGCAATCCGATAACTGCCGACCAACACGCGCCGGGTGCAGACGCATAAACTGCTGCTGAATGTTTGCACGACCAAGAGGTTGAAGTTCATGGCTCGCACAGTTCCCCAACCAACGCAATTGACGGTTCACCGCCAGTCGCACGATCTGGAAATCGCCTTTGACGATGGCGCGGTGTTTCGACTTGCGTTCGAACTCCTGCGGGTCTACTCGCCTTCCGCCGAAGTGCGTGGACATGGTCCTGGCCAGGAAACCCTGCAGACAGGCAAGCGCGATGTCATGATCAATCAGTTGGAGTCCGTCGGCAATTACGCCGTCCAACCGACCTTTTCCGACGGTCACGACACAGGCATCTTTACCTGGGAATACTTGTATTTCCTGGGTTCAGAACAGCAGCGGTTATGGAGTGATTACTTGGAGCGGCTTGCTGCAGCGAACGTCGACCGCGATGCCTCGATGGCTACTGTCGAGGCTTCATCGAGTGGTGGCTGCGGGCATGGGGCGCACCATGGCCATTGAGTCTGGCGGCACGACCACGCACTTTGGCTTCGAGACCGTGCCCGAACATGAAAAGGCGCTGCGTGTTGCACAGGTTTTCGACTCGGTCGCGCCACGCTACAACCTGATGAATGATCTGATGAGCGCGGGTCTCCATCGGGGCTGGAAAGCCTTCACGGTGGCGCTGGCAGCGGTGCGTCCCGGGTATCGTGTGCTCGACATTGCCTCGGGCACAGGCGACTTGGCGCGCGCTTTCGCGTCGCAAGTCGAACCCGGCGGCTTGGTGGTGTCGACCGACATCAATGGCGCCATGTTGGCCGAGGGGCGAGCCCGGTTGGAAGATGCGGGCCTGTGTGTGCCTGCAGCGCTCTGCGACGCTGAAATCCTCCCATTTCCCGATGACAGCTTCGATCGTGTATGCGTGGCTTTTGGCCTTCGCAACATGACCCACAAAGATCTTGCGCTCGCGGAAATGCGCCGCGTGCTCAAACCTGGCGGGAAACTGCTGGTCTTGGAGTTTTCACGGCCCTGGGGGCCGTTGCGCGGCATCTATGACTGGTACTCCTTCAGCATCCTGCCACGCCTTGGCCAATGGGTCGCTGGCGATGCCGACAGTTACCGCTACCTGGCTGAATCCATCCGCCAACACCCGGATCAAGCCAGCTTGAAGACCTTGATGCTCAATGCCGGATTCGTCAAGGTCGACTGGTATAACCTTTCAGCCGGAGTTGTCGCGTTGCACATGGGCCTCAAGGCTTGAGAGAACATAATTTTTTCGATGCAGGTGAACTTCTCCGGTGGTTTTAGTAACAAAATGTAGGTATTCACAACCGGGCATGATCATGAACAAGCATTGGACCCTCCTCGTTCTCGGCATCAGCCTCGTGCTGGCCTCCACGCTTTTTGTCGCCGAGGCACAAGCCAAGCGCATGGGAGGAGGCAAAACCCTGGGGCGCCAAAACAGTGGATTGCTTCAGCGGCAACAGGCCACTCCAGCCCCTGCCGCGGCCCCACGGCAGTCAGTCGCGCC